>JAMOOR010000101.1 GCA_027065235.1 Thermotogaceae bacterium
TCGATGTGGGAGGAACGAAGACAGAGGTTCTCGTTGTGAACAAGGATGGGGAAGTTCTTTCAAGAGCGCTAGGGGGTCCGGGAAATCACGAGTCTATTGGTGAAGAAAAAGCAGCGACGGAGATAAAGAGAACCATAGAGAAAGCCGTTAACGGTTTAAGTGATAGAAAAATTGGTGGTGCCTTCTTTGGAATGGCCGGTATAGATCATGAGGAAGATAAAGAAATCGCAGAAAGAATCATTAAAATGATAGGAATAGATAACGCTTCCTTCGACAACGATGGAAGAATTGCGTTAAGGTCTTGTTTTTACGATGACAAGGGCATTGTTATTGCTTGTGGGACAGGCGGCATAAGCTATTCTGGAAACGGGGAAGAGCTCTTTAGAATAGGCGGTTTTTCCTGGTCTTTCGGGGAAAGGTTAGGCTCCCACCTTATTGCCGGTATGGTAACAGCTGCAGTTGCCAGAGCTGTGGATGGAAGGGAATATAGCACCCTTTTAACAAAGCTTTTAGAAGAGAAGCTCAAAATGGATATCTTTGAGCTAAGAAGAATCTCCAGATTTGGATTAACAGCTGTTAAAGATAAAGTTCCACTCATTATATTAGCACTTTATGAAGCTTATGAAAATCATGATTTTGTTGCAACAAAAATTCTTATAGAAATCGTGGAAGAAGTAGTAAAAATAACCCATGCGCATGCCAAAAAAATCAATATAATGCCTCCCATTCCTGTGTGCCTAACCGGAACATTCTTCAGAAAAGCTCCAGAATATTTAAAGGAAATGGTTTCAAATGCTTTGGGAAGCGATTATAGGGTATTCATCTCTGATAGAGCTCCAGTGATAGGAGCGGCCCATCTTGCACTTGAAGCAGGAGGAGTTGTTGCTACAGACGAAACTTTAGAAGAAATCACTGAAGGTTATAAAAATTTGGAGAATTAATACTTGAATGTAGCCAGGAATTAGGAAAATCGAATTTACTCCATTTTTTCTCTGGAATGCTCAGAAATTAAGGGCTCCAAAAACGAGCAAAAAGGTATTCACTTACCAATATATATATACTAAAATCATATATCGAATGTATCAAATGTTACAAAATACACAGCGGACATATTCTATACCATAGGAGGTGAAGGATTTGATAATAAACATACTAAGCGGTAAAGGTGGAACTGGTAAAACGACTGTGTCTACCAATCTGGCTTTTCTTTTAAGAAACGAAGGTTTAAATGTTCAACTTCTTGATGCTGATGTTGAAGAGCCCAACACTCATATATTTTTCGATATTGATTTTTATGAGGAAAGATCTGTAGATCTTCTTCTTCCTGTTGTAGATAAAGAGAAATGTACCTTATGTGGCGAATGTGGGAAGGTCTGTCAATTTGGTGCTATTGTTGTTTTTCCCACAACTGTCATGGTATTTGATTATCTGTGTCATGGATGCGGCGCCTGCACGATGGTATGTCCAGAAAAGGCTATAACGGAGAAGCCTAAATCCATAGGGAAAATATCCTATGGGATGACGAAAGAAGGCATCGCCTATGGTATGGGGCTTTTAAACATAGGGGAACCTTCGGGAGTCCGGATAATAAGAGAACTTAAAAAGGGAATGAGAAAAGATGTCGATGTTACCATCATCGATTCGCCTCCAGGAACTTCCTGTCCTGTAGTGGAAAGTCTTAGAAAATCAGACTTTGCCGTTTTGGTAACCGAGTCAACTCCTTTTGGGCTCCATGACCTTAAAATGGCTTTGAATGTAGTTGAAGAAATGGGAATAAAACATGGAGTGGTTATAAACAGATATGATCCAGCTTTTAAGGATATGGAGGTATTCTTAAATTCTAAGAATATACCTATACTCATGAAAATACCCTTTGATAGAAAGATTGCAGAACACTACTCAAAAGGAAAGATATTCTCAGCTTACATTCCAGAATGGAAAGAAAAATTCCTCGAAATGTATGAAAGAATAAAGGGGTTGATAGCATGATTCAAATAGCAGTTGTCAGTGGAAAAGGCGGAACGGGAAAGACTACAATTTCTGCCTCTTTGGCATTTCTTTTTGATAAAAAAAGCCTAGTTATGGCCGATTGTGATGTCGACGCTCCAAACCTGCATCTTATCCTCAAACCTGAAATAAAACAAAAGATCGATTACTACGGTG
This sequence comes from Thermotogaceae bacterium, assembly GCA_027065235.1. GTDB lineage: Bacteria > Thermotogota > Thermotogae > Thermotogales > Thermotogaceae > JAGHBG01. Next base: position 2,164 of record JAMOOR010000101.1, read on the forward strand.
GAAAGAAAGCGGTCATATACAAGGATCAATGTATAAAGTGTGGAGTTTGTGAGCAGGTTTGTAGGTTTGATGCGATATACACTGATGAAGAAGGTATGTACTATGTTGATAAATACGCTTGTGAGGGATGCAACGCATGTGTTATCGCATGTCCCGTCGATGCTATTGAACTCGTTGAAGAAAGAAGTGGCGAATATTACCTCTCCGTCTCCAAAGAAAGGGAGATAATGGTTACCCACGCACTGCTTGAGCCCGGGGAAGAAACTTCTGGTGGACTTGTTGCAGAAGTTAGAAAGCTCGCTATAGAAAAGGCGAAAGAGGAGAAAAAAGATGTAATCGTTATAGACGGGGCTCCAGGAATTGGGTGTCCTGCTTCGTCATCGATAACTGGTGTGAGCTATGTTCTTATCGTTACGGAACCTACTATGTCGGGTCTTCATGATTTAAAAAGGATTGTGGAGCTTACGCGACAATTCAGAAGACCATTCTCCGTTGTTATAAACAAGTACGACGTTAATGTGGAGATGTCAAAAAAAATTGAAGAGTATTGCGAAAATGAAGAAATAGATATTTTGGGCAAGATTCCCTTCGATGAAGATGTAGTTAAAGCTAACGTTTTTGGCCTTCCTGTTGTAGAATATTCAGATGGTAGAGCTTCCCGTGAGATTAAAAATATCTTTAATAAGTTAACAGAAAGGGTGTTTAAAAGGAGGTCGTAACCGTGAGGAAACTTTTTATAGTATATGCAGTACTACTCAGTGTAATGGCTGCAGCTTTCAATTACAACACAACTATGATGTTTAAAGACGAGCTAATAGGCGGAGAAACAAGCACAGGTTATGTGTCTGTGATAGATTATATGGGATTCCCATACAGTGGTGAAGTAGGTTTAAATGCAGTTAACGGGAAAATTCTTGGAGATGTGGAAATTCAATCTGGTTTGGGAATTTTTGGATTGATTCCTGATGAAAGCGCAACCGAAGTAAAGATAGTACTTGGAATAAAGGATGAAAAGCACGATTTCCTGTTCTTTTCAACACCAAGAAAATTTTTAGAGAATAGTGAAAAATATTTCTTAAAAGTGGTAGACTTTGCCGGTAACGTCGCCGTGAAAAAAGCAGAAACCCTTGAGGAAATACCCGTAAAGATAGGCGACAGAGTTGGAGAAGGAGATGTGATATACACTTCTGAAGAGTCTTTTATTCAATTGAAGGATGAGAAAGGAAACGAATACTACATCGATGAAAATTCCTCCGTTCTTATAAAGTTTGCCAAAAAGAAAGAGAAAGATTTTCTTATAAAACTCAAAGTGGATAGCGGAAATGTTGTCATAAACGTCGTTAAAAAGCTTCTGGGATCTTCTATGATTTTAGTCGAAAACAGCAATGTAACAGCAGGTGTTAGAGGCACATCTTTCTCTTTCGAGGTTAAAAATGACCTTAAGGTTAGAACATTTCATGGTGATGTGCTGCTCTCTGTCATGGGAAAGAAGGCAGAAGTCAGAAGAGGTCAGATGATAGATCTTCCTGATGATTTCATGGAAGGTGTTAGGAAACTCCGAGAACAGTACCTTAGCATGAAAGTTGACTATAAATCTCTGTTAAACATGAGCGTTGAAGAAAGATTAAGGAGCTTTGACATGATGGCAAATCAGATACTTATGATGTTTGATTTAAAAGTAAAGAAAGTTATGGCAAGATACAAATTCAGGGATTTCATGCATCCACTCGATACCGATCAAGAACATATGCTTATGAGAATGAAAGAATTTAAGAAAAAGCACAAACATGGAGGTAAATAGATGATGAAAGCTATGTACCCTGGTTCTTTCGATCCAATAACACTTGGACATCTTGACATAATAAAAAGGGCTGCCAGTATGCTTGACCAGCTTTATGTTGTTGTTATGATAAATCCGCTAAAGAAATACTTTTTTAGCATTGAAGAGAGAAAAAAATTAATACGAGAATCTTTGGAAGGTATCAATAATGTTATTGTAGACGATCATGAAGGGCTTTTGGTAGATTATGCGAAAAAGAACAAAATAAATGTCGTGGTTAGAGGGCTAAGAGCCGTCACAGATTTTGAGTATGAACTTCAGATGGCAAATGCCAACAGAAAGCTTTATGATAAATTGGAGACGGTATTCTTCATGACTGATGAGAAGTATTCGTTTTTGTCGTCATCACTCGTTAAAGAAGTTGCCATGCTTGGTGGAGATATATCTTATTGGGTACCTAAACCTGTTTTAAATGCGTTTAAAGAAAAATTGAGGAGGTGATTTGATGTACGCATCGACCAAAGAAATTCTGGAGAAAGCCAATAAAGAAGGTTACGCCGTAGGAGCTTTTAACTTCAACGATCTTGAGTTTTTACAAGCAATTGTGGAAGCCGCTGAAGCAGAAAATGCTCCTGTGATAGTTGCAACATCGGAAGGTGCAATGAAGTATTTAGGAAACGGTGATCCATTCAGAGGAGCAAAGATGGCGTATGAGATGGTTAGAACATTTGCAGATTCCGTGAAAGTTCCTGTTGCTCTTCACCTTGACCATGGAAAGCATCTTGAGTTTATCCTCTATGCTCTTAGAGTTGGATACTCATCTGTGATGATCGACCTATCTGATAAGCCTTTTGAAGAAAACCTTGCAGGAACAAAAAAGGTCGTAGAACTTGCTCATCCTCTTGGTATATCAGTCGAAGCGGAACTTGGAAAATTAGCAGGTGTGGAAGATAACGTTTCTTCTAGGGAATCCGTTTTAGTAGATCCTGAAGAGGCAAAAAAATTTGTTGAAGAAACAAATGTTGACTTTTTAGCGCCAGCTATTGGAACGAGCCATGGAGCTTTTAAATTTAAGGGTGAGGCAAAGCTTGATTACGACAGATTAAAAAAGGTTAAAGAATACACAAAGATCCCTCTAGTTCTTCACGGAGCTTCCATGGTGCCACCAGAAAAGGTCGAACTTGCCAACAAATACGGTGCTGAAATAAAAGGTGCAAAAGGAGTTCCCGCAGATGCTTTGAAAAAAGCTATTGAACTTGGTATAAATAAAGTAAATGTAGACACTGACCTGAGGATCACCTTTATGGCAGAGCTCAGAAAATATCTTACAGAGAATAAATCTCAGATCGATCCAAGGAAGATCCTTGGTGCAGGTAAAGAGGCGTTGGTTGAGGTTATAAGGGATAGGATAAAATTCTTAGGTTCCAGTGGAAAAGCTTGATTTTTGGAGGTGGCTTTTGTGAAGATACTTGTTCTTAACTCTGGAAGCTCTTCAGTGAAGTATCAGTTTATTGATATGGAAGGGGAGAAGGTTCTTTGTCAGGGAATAGCTGAAAGAATTGGTATTGAAGGCAGCAGAATAGTCCACAAGATAAACGGGGAGAAAAACGTGGTAGAAGTTGCTCTGCCAAATCACGATGTTGCAATTCAAAAGGTCCTTGATATTCTTCAGGATGAAAAACTTGGGGTTATAAAGGACCTTAAAGAAATCGGTGCGGTTGGTCATAGAGTTGTCCATGGTGGAGAAAAGTTTGCAAGCTCGGTTCTCATAGACGATGAGGTCATTAAGGTCCTTGAAGAAAACGCTGACCTTGCGCCGCTTCACAATCCGCCAAATATAATGGGAATAAAAGCTATTAAAAAGCTCCTGCCCAATGTCCCCAATGTTGCGGTATTTGATACGGCATTTCACCAATCTATGCCAAAAAAAGCTTACCTATACGCTATTCCAATAGAGCTTTATGAAGAGCATAAGATAAGAAGATACGGCTTTCACGGAACTTCCCATAGGTATGTTTCAAGAAGAGCTGCGGAGATCCTTGGAAAGCCCTATGAATCTTTGAAGATAATCACCGCACATCTTGGAAATGGCGCTTCAATTGCAGCTGTTATGTATGGAAAATCCGTTGACACATCTATGGGATTCACACCACTTGAAGGACTTGTTATGGGTACAAGAAGTGGCGATATAGATCCTGCTATAGTTATATATCTGCAGCAAAAGCTCAACATGAACGTTGATGAAGTTTACAATCTTTTGAACAAAAAAAGTGGTATATTAGGACTTTTCAAGAAAAGCTCTGATATGAGAGAAGTAGAAGATGGAGTTTTGAAATACAACGATCCTGTAGCAAGACTTACCCTTGATATTTATGAGTACAGAATAGCCAAGTACATTGGAGCCTATGCAGCTGCTATGAACGGCGTTGATGTGATTGTCTTTACAGCTGGCGTTGGAGAGAACTTCCCATTAATGAGGCAGGAAATTTGTGATAATTATCTTGGATACCTTGGTGTCGTATGCGACAAAGAAGCAAATGATGTGTATGGAAAGGAAAGAATCATCTCTAAACCAGAGTCCAAAGTAACTGTAATGGTTATACCTACAAACGAAGAGCTTGTAATAGCCAGAGACACCTACAAAATAGTTACGGAAGGTCTCAAAGAGTTGAAGCTCTTTTAAATGAAAAGGGGCCAGAATGGCCCCTTTGTTTCTTATAAGCTTCCGAAATGATAATGCTTCCTTATAGCTTTTTTGACTTTCCAAGTACATTTTGTTCCCTTCTTGAACGTTACAAGGTCGCCTCCTCCAAATTTTACAACTTCACCATCATCAAGCATAACTTCTACTTCACCTTCAAGTACATAGAATGTTTCATCTTCATCGTAATACCAATCAAATTCGCTTTCCTCTTTTTCCCATATTGGCCATGAAGAAACACCAAGTTTTTTAAGCTCCTCTTCCGTGGGCTTTCTTATTACAACCTTATCACTCATACTTTCCCTCCTTTCATCCTTTCATTCGAGCGTGCTTTTTAGCGTATTCAATTACAACTTTTCTGTATGGTTCCATTCCTATTGAATAACTCTTTACCCCCTTATACTTCTTAACGACCTCATGAATTATCTTTCTTTCAAAGGAAAACATTGGATCAAGAACAACCCTTCCTTTGCTTTTCATAACCTGCTTGATAGCATTTTTCGCTATAGATTCAAGCTGCTTTTTCCTTTTTTCTCTATACTCTCCAGCATCGATGACTACGTTCAATTTAACATCGCTAAGCCTATTCACAAATATGGTTAAGATGTGTTGGAGTGCTCCCAAAGTCTTCCCATGTTTTCCTATGAGTTTTCCAACACTTGAGCCCCTAATCTTTACGTAAAAAGTTCTACCCTTCGAGGTTACATTTATTCCAACATCAAGATCGGCATTTTTAACAATTCCAAGAAGAAATTCCTTTATTCTTCTTTCGTAGAACTCTCTCCTTATAGTTAAATCAACAACTGCTTCTTTTGAAAAGAGTCCGAGGATTCCCTTAAAACCTTTTTCCACTATTTCATATTCATATTCTCCTTCTTTCAATCCATACTCCTTTACTACCTTTTCAATAGCCTCTTCGACGGTTGAAGCTGTAGATCGTATCTTTTTCATGCTCTGTTCCCCCTCGTTATGCTTTTTTAGGAAGACCTAAAAGCTCTCTAATGGTAAGTCCCTTTATCTTGTATCTTTTGTAGATGTAATAAGTTATTACAAGTTGTATAAGAGTGTTCGTAGCGTAGTACAAGAAAAGCCCAGAAGGAAGCGATATGAAAAGAAGTGGGAATATTGCTGACATGAGAACACCTTGCCATGCACTTCTTGTGTCTTGACTTGTTATAAGCGTGGAAAAGAAACTAGCAACAATAGTGATTAGTACCAAAAGTGCATTAGCTTTCCATCCACCAACAGATAGATCATGCCAGAACAAAAATGGTTTTCCATAGGCAAATTCTTCTTGGAAATAGGTAATAACTCTCCAAAGTATGAAAAATATTGGAAGCTGTATAAACATCATCAAGCATCCACTCATTGGATTGATGCCCTTTTCCTTATACAACTTAGTGAGTGCTTCCTGTTGCTTTTGAGGATCTTTGTACTTTTTCTTTATGTATTCTATGTCTTTCTGTATTTTCCTCATTTTAATCATGGATTTCGTCTGTGCGTGGTATAGCGGGTAAAGCACTAATCTTACAACAAAAGTGAAGAGGATAATCGCCCAGCCAAAGTTTCCTGTCATTTCATAAAGCCAGTGGAAGAACCATACAAAAGGATAAAAGACCAAGTCATATCCTCCATAAACATGGAGCTTTTTGAGAAGTGCAATTATCTTATCATAATCATCTTCAAAAACCTCTTTTAGAAAGGTCTTTTTTGGTGGCCCCATGTAAACGTGGAGCTTCTTTGCGTATGCCACGTTCTCTTTTAAATCTCCTTCTTCCACCCTGCATATAGAAACAATCTTGTTCTTGGAGTAGTAAGAAACGTAATAATTATCCTGGCTTAAATCGTACTGTGACAAATTCACACTTGGAAGGGTAACCGGAACCTCTTTTGAAAATTCAACATAAAACTCATAATAAGGGCCGTTTATAAAATGATAGATTTTTTTCAATCCTGAAGAATACGAAAAAATAACGTATACGTCCTCATCTTTCTTTTCAACATTTGCAGAAACAACACTTGAGGGGTTCAAAATCGTGAACCCATCGCTTGTATATGTGTACACATGCTTTCTTTTATCAGGATAAAATACGATATAGACATCTTGAAGATCTCCATTTTTATCAAGATGGTATTCCGTAAACCTTCCTTTTACCACTATTTCGTTGTCTTTCATCTCATAGTTTAGCGAAAATGCAAAAACAACCACAATGGCTATCAAAGCCAATGCTACATACTTTTTCATTATTTTTCCCCTCCTCTAACTTTGAAAAAATGAAACTCGTTGGGTACTGGATCGTGCCCGCCTTTGCTGAGAGGATTACACCGAATTATACGCCTGAGGCTCAGATAAAGTCCTTTAAAAAGTCCGTGTTTTTCAAGAGCTTGTATTGAATAAACCGAACATGTAGGTTCAAATCTACATGTTGGTGGAAAAAGGGGTGAAATAAATTTTTGATAAAACTTTATTAAGTATATTAAAAACTTTTTCATTTCATTCGCTCCACAAGGTTTAAAATCATTTTTTCCACGTCTTTGTAATAGATCTCCTTTTTTCCTCTAAGCTTCTCTCTTGCTAAAAACACCATATCAATTGATTCTGGAAACTTGTTTTTATTGTTCCTAAAAAATTCTTTAACCAATCTTCTTATTCTATTTCTATACACCGCTTTCCCAATTTTTTTCTTTACCAAGACCGCTATTCTTCTCAGACCTATATCATTTTTAACATAAACGATTCTAAAGTATCCATTATAAACAGATCTTCCATTTTTAAAAACAGTCCTAAAGTCTTTTCTGAGCCTCAGGCGCTCTTTTCGGGTCAAACGGCGAGTCTCCACCTACCCTTTCTCCTCCTTCTTTTCAAAACCTTCTTTCCAGACTTGGAACGGCTCCTCGCAAGAAAACCATGGGTTCTCTTTCTCTTTCTTCTCGATGGCTGGTATGTTCTCTTCACAGCAATCCCTCCTTAGGCAAAGTTTTCCACCGCTATATGTTACCATATAGACAAGGGATGTTCCACTCTTATGGAGGTGTATTACTTTGAAAAAGGAAGTAAAACATCTTCTTTATTTGTCCATAGCTTTGATCTTGCTTTATTTTCTTTCATATGCTTTTAATTTAGGTTGGCTACGGTTTTCTGAACTTAAATTCCAAGATCTTTTGTACAACATGCGAGGAAAAATGAAAATCGATCCTCATGTCATCGTAGTTGGGATAGACGAAAAATCCTTAAGTTGGTTTGAAGGTGAAGGAGACTTTTGGCCACTTTCAAGAGCGAAATACGCCCTGGTAATACATAAGCTTTTCCAAGCTGGTGCAAAAGCAGTTCTTCTGGATATTTCCTTTACTAACCCCAGCGAAGAAGATCCAAAAGGTGATAGATACTTGGCAGCGATCCTTCTTCTTGATAAAAAAGTTGTCCTTGGAACTTATCTAATAAACAAAAAGAAAACATATGATTACTACAGTGGCAACGTAAAAAAGGAACTAGAGAAGAACATAGGATATTTACGTTATGTTTATAAGATGAAAAACTTTCAAGACTTATCCCTGATTACTCCTATTTCAATCTATAAAGTAAGACCTCCTATAAAGATCTTTACAGACGTGGCACCTGCTGCAAGCTTTGAGGTTGCAGCTGTTGACATAGATGGAAAGATCAGAAGGCTTCCTTTATTTATAGAGGAAAAATGGGCCATAGAAACCAAAAGAACCAGCGGTTTTTTGCCTCACATGGATATATTAGGGTATGCTCTTTATCTTGGTCAAAATCCAATGAAAACGGATTTAATAGTCGATTTCAAAAAAAGACGCATAGAGATTCCTATGAAAAAAAACGGCATAAAAGTTAAAACTTTCTACGTTCCTTTCGACAACAACGGTCTTTTGAACTTATATTATTATGGCAAAGGAATCGATAACTTCAAAACCGTTTCATTTTTAGATGTATACAAGTGCAGTCCCACAGAGCTTAAAAAGCTTGTGAATGGAAAGCTCGTTATAATCGGATACACCGCAACAGCAAAGGGATTATATGATTTAAGGGTAACACCATTCTCAAACAACGAACCCGGGGTGTATATACACGCCACTGCAATAGAAAACATGATAAGAGGAGATAACCTAAAACACATTCCTTTCATATACGAATTGGTAATAGTCGTATTAATTATATTTGTAGCGTTAATTATACTGACGTTAAACAAAATCGAAATTAATTTTTTAGTCTTCCTGATAATCCCAGCTCTTTTAGCAGTAAGCTACTTTTATTTCAACAACAAAGTATTTCTTGATACATCTTTTCCAATACTCTCTGTATTCATTATGGGACTTTTCGGTATATCTGAAAAGTTCTATATCGATGCAAAAGATAAAAGAAGATTCAGAGAATTTCTTTACAGATACCTTGATGAAAAAATCGCTGATCAAATCATAAAAGAAGGAAAAACTCAGCTTTCTAATGAAAAGAAGAACGTTGTTGTATTATTCTCAGATATAAGAGGTTTTACAAAAATGTCGGAGAACAAAAACCCGGAAGAGATAGTCAAAATATTAAACATCTATTTTGATAGAATGAGCAACGTAATCAGAAACAACGGCGGAATGATAGATAAATTCATAGGAGATGCCATTATGGCAGTATTTGGTGTGCCATTTTCTCAAGAAGATGATGTGGAAAGAGCGGTGAAATCGGCAATAGAGATGAGAAAAGAACTAAAAAAACTCAGAGAAGAAATGGGAATCGATATCGACAATGGGATTGGACTTCACTACGGAGAAGTAGTTGTTGGTAACATAGGTGCTAGTTTCAGATGGGACTATACATGTATAGGTGACACTGTTAACACCGCATCTAGAGTAGAATCACTCACTAGAAGAATTAATAAGCCAATATTGATAACAGGAGCCGTTTATGAAAAGATTCAAAATAAATTCAGAGTAAATTATGAAGGTGCATATGAAGTTAAAGGGAAAAGCGATAAAATAAGGGTATTTAGTGTTTATGAGGATCAATAAAGGGGAGAAGAACTATGTATGTTAAGCTTAACGATATGGAGTTTGGGAAAAAACTAGAAAGTCCCATTGTAGCTTTTACAGAAAACGGGAATGAGCTCTTCATATATGATTTTGACTCTGCTGTTGAAGAGGCAGCAAGTGTTTTGTATGAACTGGGAATAAACCGTACTTCGATCCTTATTCAAAAGCTTTTAACTGCAATTGAAATAGAAGATTATATGGAGAAAATAAGAGAATTTGATCCCAGAATAGAAGAGGTAGAATTTTCCCAAGAAGAGAGAAAACTTAAAATCTCCCCAGAGGAAATAACACTACCAATAAATAGCAAAAGCGCAGGGTACCTTGGTCACATCTCGATAAAAGGCCCGATCAATATCGAAATAGCCCTTCAGCTTATAGCTTCAATAAATTCCATAACCTCCATTATAGAAGGTTCAATCCTTGAAAAACGCAGCTACGAAATGCTCAAAAGTTCTCTAGAAACACTGTCAAAAGCCATGGAAAGCCGAGTAAGGGAAGCTGATAAACTTAAAGATTACAAATACAAATTGTTTAGCACACTAATTGATAAATTCGATGTTGAAAGAGAAATAGCCGAGCTTGCCTTTTACGTATATGACGTAGGGCTTATTGGAGTTAGAGACTACATACTGCAAAAAGATCTGTCTGATTTAACGAAAAAGGAATGGGAAGAATATAGGAATCATCCAAAATACGGGTATGAAATATTAAAAAACATTCAGGATCTGCCTAAAGAAGTTTTAGATGCTACTTTATATCATCATGAACGCTTGGATGGAAGTGGATATCCTTTTGGATTAGAAAGTAATGAAGTTCCTTACATAGCTTTGTTGATTGGCTTCGTTGATGAAGTAGCAAGAAAGCTTGTAGAAGGCAAAGAAAAGAGTGAATTATACTGTCAACTCAAAGGAAAATTTCCAGATGAATTTATTAGAAAATTGAAAGAGGTGCCTATTGATGCTTGAAGCCTTCGTTCATCTATACCTTGGACACCTTTTTGGAGATTATGTGCTGCAATTTAGCTGGATAGCCGAAAATAAAGCCAAAAGAAAAGGTGTATTAATATCTCATGCTTTACTCGTTTACCTATCTCAAATCGCTTTCTCTCTAGGCTACGGTTTTAGGGCTCTCCATTTATTATTAATAACCGTAGTAGGGATAACCCATTACTTTTTTGACCTTTTGAAACTTAATAAAGGCAATAGCAGCTGGAAATGGTACCTATTGGATCAATTTTTCCACTTAATCACGATATTAGCTGTTATGGCTTTTTTTACAGATATACGATTCTTTGTCCCTGAAAGGATTGCAGAAAAGCTCATGTTAACGATATTCAACGCGTACTTTTTATCGTTTTTGGGATATTTTGCGTTTGAAAGTGGCAAGCTTTACAATAGAGATTGGATTGGGTACATAACAAGAGGTGCTCTTCCTTGGACAGGCAACTGGCTATATATGATAGCTATCTACATTGTTGAGATACTGCGCAACTTCTTGAAAAGAAATGAAAAATCAACAATTAAAAATAACATTCTTACAGCCAGTTTGGCGCTACTATCAACAATAATCTGGGAGGTGTTAGTATGGTAAAGTATGTATTCTGGCTTGTTCTCATGACTCTTTTAGTTTCACTAAGTTTTGCCACCTTGGTGGTTACACCCCAATCGTCCATCGTTAATGTAGGAGGCGTTTTGCCTGTAGGTGTAACATACCTCGATGAGAGTGGAAAACCTACAAACGGTATTTTAAAAGCAGAAGCATCTGTTGGTGGCTTTTATGAAATAAACCTAATATTCGATGGGATCCCTATTGAAGGTTCCGCTACAATCAACTACCTTGCCCCATATAAAGAAGGAGAGGCAACAATAATGTTTACTGTTGGTGATGAAAGTACGGAGATTTCTGTGAAAATCAAGGAAGAAAAGATAACAGGCTCAAAGATCGGGATAAAAGTGGAAGACTTTTATGGAAATGCTGCCTATAAAAAGGCTGACTCTGAAATATGGAAACCATTAGACTCAAACGTCAAATTGCACGAAGGAGATTCATTACTTACGATGAAGGATTCCTATGTTGTTCTGAGATTTCCTAACGATTCTGAAACCAAAGTCCTAGAGAATACCCAGCTTAAAATTGAAAAAATGGAAAAGGTTGGGGATGGTTACGTAATAGAACTAAAGCAACTAAAAGGTAAAACTTATAACAGTATTCAAAAACTTCTCAAAGCCGGAGAAAGGTTTCTCATAAAAACCGACAGCGTCACGGCAGGTGTGCGCGGAACAAAATTCAGCGTCGTGTATGAAGACAACAAACCAAAGATAATAACATTTGAAGGAACAGTATTCGCTTATACACCAACGGGCTTTGTATACCCAGTGCCTGCGGGTGCTGAGTACGCACCAGGAATGACCAAACCTACAAAGAGTACCCATACTGAGAAGGAATTTGAAACAAGGAAAATGAAGGAAGAAAAGAAAGAAGAGAAAAAACCGGCAGAAGAGAAAAAGAACAAGGGGGAGAAGAAAGAAACTTCCTCTGAATCCGCGGGCGTCAGCGTTGGAAAACCGGCACTATTTGTTGGCACCGTCAAGAAAAACACTATGGACTATATGGTCTACAGCATATCTCATTCATTTAGAATAGGTCCTGTATGGCTCGATCTAGGCATAAATGCTTACACAAATAAAATAGGAGGAGAGCTTTATTATGGGCTTCCATCCTCCACTCCAAGCACAAATGTACTGGACGCGCTAACTATTAACGGTGTTGGACTATTCTTCGGTGAAAATTACATAAAATATGGCAACATGTTCTCATATGATTTAGGAATGGGGTACGCTTTAAGAGGCTATAGCGTACCAAACGCCAAAGCGTTCGACACTCAGATCGGCCACAATGGATATAAATTATACCTGCACATTCCCTATGAGTTAACAAAACTCTCCAGTCTGGAATTTAACCAATCCGATTCTTTATGGTTTGGTGAGATAACAGTTCCTGTATTAGGACTTGAAGCTTTTGTTAGTGGAATTTACGACACTTGTGTATCTACTCCAGCAACTGATCAATTATTTGTTGACAAGGCAGTTTCAATCGGCGTGAGAAAACCCGTGTTTTCAGGTAACATTGGGATCGAACTCAATGGGGAACTTGCAAAAGACGGCGGATTTGC
>JAMOOR010000102.1 GCA_027065235.1 Thermotogaceae bacterium
ACCCAATTCCTTTGCCTGAGTGACAATCTTGGATGCGTTGAAGTAATACCCAGTGGCGTATATAACATCCGGCTCTGTCTTTTTGAGTTTTTCAAGGATGGTTCTGAAATCTTTTTCTCCTACGGAAAATTTTTCTTCGAATACTATCTTTGCTCCAAGTTTTTCCGCTTCTGATTTGAAAGCCTTTGCAAGAGACATACCAAAGTCGTTATCCATTAGAAGAAGAGCTATCTTCTTTGCTTTGAGTTTTTCCACCGCAAGGTGAGCCCCAGCTCTTCCTTGAACTGTTGCCAGTGTACCAACTCTAAATACATAATCTCCGGCTTTTGTTATATCTGGATGGACAGCGTAGGCTGAGATAAGAGGTGTTTTAAGCCTCTGGTAAATAGCTGCTGCAGCTCTTGTTGGAGAACTGTAGGAACCACTTATAACCGCAACCACACCATCTCTTTGGACGAGTTTGTATGCAAGAGAAACCGCTTGTTTTGGGTCTGTCTGGTCATCGTAGTAAACGAGTTTTACCTGATTTCCAAGGATTCCACCATGTTCATTGAGATACTTAACAGCAAGCATGGCACCGTGGAGAGCGCTTTCTCCGTCATCTGCTCCTATACCTGAAAGTGGAACAAAGAGACCTACCTTGATAACTCCTGCAAATGATACTACCATCAGAGAAATCAAAAGGATTGCCAAGAGCTTCCTCACAAAACCACCCCCCTGAAAGAATGGTAAAACCTCCGTGCAAATTATACTACTTTTGGATGGTATACTTTAAATTCAGGGGAGGGATGTATTTGCCTGTTCTGGTTTTGTCGGGAAGTTCAGAGCTTAGCAAGGAAAGGAAAGCAAGAGAAATAGCTAAAGAATTTGGTGGAAATTACATAAAAATCCATCCTGAAGATGAGAACAAATTGGAAGTTCTAAAGTCTTCTGTATCCACGATAGGAATGTTCGGTAGCAAAACAGTTGTCGATATATTGGATTACGATCAATGGAAAGCAAAAGAGAAGAAAGAACTTGAAGGAATAATAAAGTCGGTTCCAAATGATGTTTACTTGATAATAAGAGCAAAGAAGGGAATCAAAGGGGCAGCAGAAGAAAAATTTGACCTTCCCAAGCCTTGGGAGAGGGAAAAATGGATAAAATTTCTTAAAGGTAAATTTGAAGAAAAAGGGATCAAATCTTCTGATGAAGTAATAGAAATGTTTTTTGATCTTGTTGGAGATGATGAATTTAGAATAGAAAACGAAATAGGAAAACTTTCTTTATATGTACAAGGGAACGAAGTCACGGCAGAAGATGTTCAAGAAGTTGTTTTCAAATCTACAGTTCCGGGCCTTGATGAATTATGTTTTTCCATATCCGAGAGGAATCCAGAGACTGCTCATCTACTGTTGAAGGAGATCTCAAAGAGCGCAGAAAGCTATATGATAAGCGCAACAATCGCAAGACATTTTATAGACCTTTTTAGGATAAAGCTTCATGTTAGAGAAAAGGATAAATATAACTGGCCGGATGTTTCGAGGTATTCCAAAGAACTATCCATAGCTGTACCAAAAATGGCAAGATTTTTGGGATTTAAGTTTAAAGGATGGAAAAATGTACCTTTCAACCACGTTAAGGAATATTCTATGGAAGAGCTTTCTACAATAATAAAGAAACTTTATTTGATGGATAGAAATGTTAAGATGAGCGAAATTCCTTTGATAGCAATCCATGATTTTATAGATTTTGTAACAAAAAAGGAGGAAGTTTAAGATGTGTGAAAATCTTATAGGCGAGCTCGTAAAAGGAAGATACATTGATCCTGTAACGAGGCTTCCTAATAGGGAATTTTATAAGAAGTTTCTGGACATTATAAATGACGGAGAATCAATAAAGCTCATAGAACTGCATGTAGAACTTAAAGATATTGATCCTTCAGTGAAGGATATAGCTATAAGCAGAATAGCTTCTATTGTCAAGCATTCTGTTAGAGTTCCTAAAGATATAGTTATAAGGGTTGGAGATAAAGATTTTATAGTTATTCTTGGGGATATAGATGACAAACTTGCTGAAATGATTGCAAAGAGACTTAAAGACAACCTTCTTTATTTCAACTTGAATATTGGTGGAAACATAATTAAGATAGTTCCAACTGTAGAAGTGAAAGATGTGAAGAGATAGATTTTGATAAAGAGGTGTCGCTTATGAAAAAACTCCCTATAGGAATACAAAGTTTTATAAAAATGAGAGAAGATAATTTTTACTATGTTGATAAAACAAAATATATAAAGATGCTTGTTGACGAAGGAGCAGGGTATTACTTTCTTTCCCGCCCTCGCCGCTTTGGCAAAAGCCTCTTCCTTGACACGATAAAGCAAGCATTCCTTGGAAGAAAAGACCTTTTTGAAGGCCTTTACCTTGAAAACAATTGGGACTGGTCTGTGAAATACCCTGTTATTCATATATCCTTTGGAAGCGGGGTTTACAGAGATGTAAAGGAGTTAGAATACACACAAAACATAATTCTTGACGATCATGCAAAACAGTATGGGATCACACTTGAAAGAGAAACAATAAAAGAAAAATTCATGGAACTCATTAAAAAACTCCACAAAACAACTGGGAAAAAGGTCGTCATTCTCATCGATGAATACGACAAACCCATTCTTGATAACATCGACGATAAAGAAAAAGCCGTTCAGATGAGAGAATCTCTGAAGAACTTTTACTCTGTTATAAAAGACTCCGACGAGCATATAAAACTTGTATTCATAACAGGTGTTACCAAGTTCTCAAAAGTGTCCATATTCTCTGGGCTTAATAATCTAAAAGATATTACTTTAGACCCTAAATATGGATCA
>JAMOOR010000103.1 GCA_027065235.1 Thermotogaceae bacterium
TCTTGCTCTGCGAGTTTTTCTTGTACTTACATCACCAGCACATGAATTCATGTATATAACTTCCGAATTAAACATTTTTGAAAGCTCTTGACGAATGGCGCCAGCAAGATCAGGAGAATAAAAAAGATTCTCAGGACCAAGAACCGTAGGATGGCAAGGAAAAATAACAAAGGAAATGTTCTTCAATGATTTTATGCGAATCATGTAACCTCTGAGCTCATCTATGGATTCGTCTTTTCTTCTTTGCGCACACACACCCTTCATTTTGAACTTTTCAAACACTATACCTTTCACGCTGCTGAGATTAGATCTTGCTATCTCTATTAGCTTTGAAGAAGCGTTTAAAAGCTTGTCGTTTATTTTTGACGGAACGGGAGCTGAGTGAGTATGGGTGGCCACAGGTATAGTTTTCCATCCAGAAATTATGCAAGGAAACCTGTCAGGTATTCCCAAGATGTCAAAGGTTAAAATCGCCAGATTGATACCTTCATCCTCTAAAAGTACGCAAAAAGCTTCAAGCGGTTTTAAAAAGCCTTTTGAAACACCTTTTCTGTTAACATACCCTGCCATTTCCATCCCTACAGGCACATCAAGACTCATTTTCGAAAACCCTGCTTTCACTTGTACCACCTCTCGTCGGCCTTTGCAGCAACAACTACAACATCGATTTTTTCTTTAGGTGGATTCTCAACTGGGTGAAGATCGCTTTCCCTTAAGATTATTATCAAATCGGGAAAGTAGATGTTGACGCCTCCGCCATGAAACTCCATATTTTCATTTATGAATTTTACATAACAGTCATCATCAAAGATGATTCTTCCTTCAACAAAGCCCCCTTCATTTTCTACATCTACCTCTTTAATTCTTCCTTTGTATATGACTTCACCATCTATCGTGCTTAATATCCCTTTTAAATCCCTTTTCTGAATCAGTTTTCCAATTTCAAGGGCTTTCGATATGCTTTTAAGTTTTAAATACTTTTCAGCTTCGCTTATCTTAATTGCGCTATCGCACACGCCCAAATTTCCTAATTTTTCTGATAAGGGCCTGACAATTTCTTCAAGTTTTCTTATCTCGCTAACATTTTCTATAATGAGTCTGTCGCCATCCTCCGAGCATATAGAAAGCGGTGTTGGCATCCTTCCTCCTCTGACGATAAGAGAATGCTCTATGTTGGGAACGGCTCTTCCTGCTGCATCGCCGTCTATAACTGCGATATCACCGGCGCTTTTTGCTATTTTGAACAGAACAGGCGTGTTGTAAGCTCCAAGCTCTGTCGCAAAAAGCGCAGATATTCTTTTTCCAATAAACTTTTCCATGGTTTTGAATGCACAGCTCTCTTTTTCCCCCAACACTTTCTTTTCTGATAATGAACCGCATGAGTAGCAGGACACGGCAAAAGAATCCTGAGGGAGTTCATCAATATCGTAGAGTTTTATCTCGTTAAAATCCTGGAGCAATTTTTGCCCATCTGATATGTATCCACCACCGCCACATCCAAAGAAGCTCAACCCTAAAAGAAGAGTGTAAAATTCCTCTTTTTTAATTACTTTCACAGCGATCCCTCCAGGGCTTTCAACAAAAGTTTTTTACCAGTTTGACCAGAAAGCTCAGGATGCGGGCTGAAGAGAACTATATTATCTTTCTTTATAATCGCTGGTGCATTTATCATGTTGTACTTTGAGTCAGTTTCGTTTATATCTTCCAAAAATCGTCCAATTATTTCAAAGCCATCATTTCCTTCAAATAAAGGACCATTTTCATACCACATCTTCATTTCTTCTTCTCTAACTTTTACTTTTATCCATCCCACGCCCCTCCGCCAGCTGTCAATATCGGGATGATGGGCTTTTATCAGGACGAAATAACCTGTTAGAGTTCTATCCGTCCAGTAACCTTCAATTGCAAGGTATGCTCCTGCACATATACCTATGTACTTTTTCTTATCATTTAGAATAATAGATTCAAGCTCTTTAAGATTTTCCGCTCCAAGATTAGCTGCTATTTCAGAAGCCGATCCTCCACCAACTATGTAAACATCGGAGTTTGGTATGTTTCTGTCAAATTCAACCACCTGCCCTACCTTCGATGATATCTTCATGATCGCCTTTGCGCTTTCTTTTGCCGATCCTTTTCCCGTGTATACCGCTATTTTCATCCTTTCAATGCTCCCGCCGTCAAACCTCTTATGAACCATTTCTGAAGAATAAGGAACATTATGATTATCGGGAGAGTGGCTATTACCATGCCAGCTGTTAAGAGTCCCCATCTTGTAACGAACTGTCCTCTAAACATCGTGAGCCCAAGGTTTATTGGCATCTTTGAGTAATCCTGTATAACAAGAAGTGGCCAGAAGAACATGTTCCAAGACCACAATATTTTGAATATCGCCATAGTAGCGACCGTAGGTTTAACCAAAGGAAGCATTATTTTCCAGTAAATATAAAAATCCCCTGCACCATCGATCCTTGCGGCTTCTTCAAGTTCAAGAGGAATAGAAATAAAAGCTTGCCTGAAAAGGAATACCCCAAATCCGCTTGAAACAAAGGGAACGATAAGGCCTGTTAATGTGTTGAGAAGTCCAAGTTTCATGGTAATTATGTACATGGGTATGACAACGACATAAAAGGGAACCATGAGCGTAGATAAAGCAAGCCAGAACATCAAGGTTCTGCCGGGGAATTTTTTTCTTGCAAGGGCGTATCCCGCCATTGAATCAAATAGCAAGCTTAAAAGTGTAATAAAACTTGAAACTATTATGCTGTTTTTAAACATTGTTCCAAGCGTTACATCTTCGTCGTAAAGTTTTGGATAGTTCCAGGCTTC
>JAMOOR010000104.1 GCA_027065235.1 Thermotogaceae bacterium
TCCTTGAATCCTTCAAATCTTTCTCTCGCAAGTTCTTCCGTCTCTGCTCTGTACACGCTTTTTAAGTCATTGGCAAATTCTTTCTTCTCTTTCCAGGGTATGTGTTTTAGGCTGTTCCTTACCTGATGTACTATGCATTTCTGTATTTCTGCCTTCGGATATACTCCTCTTATCGCTTTATCTATCCCTTTCAGGTTGTCCACACTGACTATTAGTATGTCTTCTACCCCTCGACTCTTTAGGTCATTTAACACTTTGTACCAAAAGCTCAAACTCTCTGTGTCGTTTATCCAAAATCCAAGTATCTCTCTCTCACCATCTTCATTTACACCAAGCACTGCATATACCGCTTTCGTCTTTACTCTACCTTCTTCCCTAACTTTGTAAAATAGGCAATCTATTTCGGTATTATTTGAGGCTCGAATTGAGAGTTCCTATCTCTTGGCGTGTTTATTTGCATCTCTCCCATGGAGGTTTTGATAGTTTTGGGTATTTATCCATTTCTGTTGTTGTCTTTTTGGTTGTCTCTTGAGTATTTGGGATAGTCCATGAAGTATTCGAATTCTTCATCGAGAGCTTGTTGGAGGAGATCTCTAACTAATTGTTTAGCTTGGTTCATGATTTGCATGTATTTTTCCTGAGGAGATGTACTGTTGTATAGTTCTGGGTGTTGATTCTTTTTTTGGCTACTCATGATTTCACGACCTTTCCGATGGGATGTGTTGAGTATAACACGATGCCTTCCCTTTTTGACAATCTCTCATATGTTTTTACACACTTTACGGTAGTGTCCCTACACATCAATACCAACATAAAGCATACATCATACCTCTTTTGACATAAACCTATTATGAAGTACGACCTTAAAGGTCATTACCCTTAATCATGTTCCAAGGAGCTAAATCCCTCTCACAAGCTTTAGAGCTTAGGGAGTGGTATAGCTTCATATCTTATCCTATTTTCCTTATTTTAACCCATCTCTTTTCCTTTTAAGTATGATTTCTACAAGTTTAATTACGATATAATTCTACATGGGAAATATTCGGATATGGAGGAGGCGGAATAGAGCTTATAATAGGATGCAGAGTAATTTTACAGCATTTTGTTGACGCAACCACCTGTTCGATATATAAAAGTTATAATATTCACAATATTTTTCTTTATCCAAATCTAAAGGAGGGCTGCTGATGAAAATTGCTCTTGTGCATTATCGTGCAGGTCTTATGGATGGAGTTTCCCTTGAGATGGAAAAGTGGAAGAAAGTTTTGGAGGATATGGGACACGATGTCAAGATAGTTGCAGGCAACAGCGCAAAGGGAGTTGATATAAAAGTAGAAGAACTTTCATTTGACCATCCAATGTACGAAAAGATAAAAAAGAATTTCTTTTCAAAACTGGAAGATTTTTCTGAAAAAGAATTGGAGGAAACTGTCCTTACTTTAAAAGAAGAGTTTTACATAAAGCTACGGCCAGTTATGGAGCTTTTTGATGTAATCGCAGTGAACAATATATGGTCTTTGGCCCTTGCGCCACATTTAGGTCTTGCGCTTGAGCAGGTGGCATCCGAGCTTGACAACCGCTACATTGGCCATCATCACGATTTTTGGTGGGAGAGAAACGCCCTTGTAAATCCCACAACTTCTTGGGGGAAAAAAATTTTGGAAAAGCACTTTCCACCTGACCTTCCAAATCTTAGACATGTTGTTATTAATTCATTTGCAAAAGAAAAGCTTTTAAAAACAAGGGGTATAAGGAGCATCGTTGTTCCCAATGTCTTTGATTTTTCTTATGTAAGGTCGAGCGAAAAGATGAAAAGGATTTTAAGAGATCATTACCACATACCGAAAGGTGCGATAGTGGCACTCCAAGCTACGAGAATAACACAGCGAAAAGCCATAGAGCTTTCCATAAAGCTTGTAGCTAAGATGAAAGAATTAGGAGAAGACTTTGTGGGAAGACAACTTTACGATGGAAGAAAATACGATGGAAATATAATATTAGCTTTTTCTGGTATGTGTGAGAGAGACGCAAAAGATTACGAAAACAAAATCATGGGATTTGCTTTTGATATGGGAGTCATGGTCTTGAACCTCTACAGAGATGTTGAGAAGAATATATTCAGCTTCTGGGATATGTACAGCATAGCTGACTTTATAACGTATCCTTCCATATTGGAAGGTTGGGGAAATCAGCTGCTTGAGGCC
>JAMOOR010000105.1 GCA_027065235.1 Thermotogaceae bacterium
TTTAGTTGGTTTCCGAAAGTGAGCCAGCTTCCTAAAGAAAGTTCGCTAAGCACGAGTCCCCATTTCCCAACTTTTCTATAATTCACAGAACCACCTCCATCGATATAAGGTTACCCTTGTTATTTTACATTCACTAAAAATTTTTTCTGTAACATGTGTGATGTTATATAATGCTAATGCAATTTCACTGTGAAAGTGTGTTCACATGAGAATGGTCTTGGATAGTTCTTGCGACAATAGTCATTGTATTTTTTTTGCTGCAGTAAAATTGGGGCCGTATTTCCAATGACTGGTAACTTGGCTGCCGTTGGAGAGGCCGCGGGGAAGGGACTGCAGCTTGGTATGTCAATTCAAGCCGATGATGCATACATGATAATGCTTGCGGCGATAGAAGGAGTGGGAAGCCTTGATAGAGATATGATTGCAGAAAAGGTAAGAAAGACGAAGAATTTCGAGAGAGCTACTGGAAACATAATCATGGATCAGAACGGAAACCCAATAAAACCTCCTCAAGTATCTTTAACAGATTTCCAACAAATATCCAATTAAATACCGAATAAATGATGATAATATGGTATTATCGGAGTGGAAAAATTTCTTTACTGGGAGGTGAGTGGATGAGGAAACTTTTCGTGGTTTTTCTTGCAATTCTCGTCATCTTTACAGTTGCTTTTGCTAAGAAGCCTTTTGTTGTTATGGTAACTGACACGGCAGGGCTTGGTGATAAGTCCTTTAACGATTCTGTTTGGGCTGGTATCCAAAAGGCAGTTAAGGATTTTGGCATTGAAGCAAAGGTTATTCAGTCAATGGAAATGGCAGATTATGTTCCAAACCTTGAAGAAGCGGTCAAAAGCGGAGCAGACCTTATAGTAGCCGTTGGATTTCTCATCAGAGATTCCGTTGAGGAGGTTGCGAAGAAGTATCCAAACGCCAAGTTCGTTATGATAGACGCAGTTGTTCCAACGAACAACGTGGCAAGCATGGTTTTCAGAGAACAAGAGATAGGATTTGTTACAGGAGCTTTGGCGGCCCTTGTTACCAAGACTCAGAAGATAGGCTGGGTTGGTGGAATGTTCATCCCACCAGTTGAAAGATTTGAGGTTGGATATAGAGCAGGGGTTCTTTTTGTGAACAAGAATTTCGATAGACATGTTAAAGTTCTCATAGCTTATGTTGGAAGCTTTGAGAATGTTCCAAAAGCAAAATCCTTGGCTCTTCAGCAGTTCGCGCAGGGTGCTGATATAGTCTTCGCCGGTGGTGGAAAGAACACTTTGGGAATCTTTGAAGCTGCAAAAGAATATTCCATGAAGTATGAGAAAAGAGATGGAATAAGAAGGTTTGCTATCGGCGTTGATCAGGATCAGGACTGGATCCAACCGGGATACATTCTCACATCCGCTATGAAGAGAGTCGATGTCGCTGTGTACTCTGCTATAAAAGACCTTGTTGAAGGAAAGTTCAAAGGTGGGATTTACAGCCTAGGACTCAAAGGAAACTACCTATCGCTCTCTCCAATGAAGTACACAAAGAAGTTTGTATCGCCAGAAATCTTCGGTGTAATTGAAAGAATAGAGGAAATGGTGGAAAACGGAGAAATTAAACTTCCGAAGACAAGGGATGAGCTTAAAAAATTCAATCCTCCTGCTATGAATTTCTAATGAAGAATGGGGGGTAGATTTTGAATAAGAAGATCGTTATCAATACGCTGCTTAACATAGTTATGGGGCTCCTCGCAGGAGCCCTCTTTCTTCTAATCACCGGGAAAAATCCTATAACCACTTTTTACTGGATGTTCTATGGGGCTTTGGGTCAGCCAAGATTTGTAGCAGAGATGCTGACCCGTTCGACCCCACTTATATTCACCGGACTTGCACTTGCCATTGGTTTTAAAGCAGGAGTTTTCAATATAGGTGCAGAGGGGCAGCTGCTCTTGGGGGGATTAACTGCTGCTCTTGTCGGAGCTTATTGGAAAATCCCGCCGTTTTTCCATCCTGCAGTTGCGCTTATCCTTGGTGCTTTGGTTGGAGCAGCTGCTGGATGGATCCCCGGTTGGATGAAAGTTAAAAAGGGGATAAATGAGGTTGTTGTTACCATACTTATGAACTATGTTGCAATTTACTTTACGAACTTTCTTGTCAGAGGACCTTTTAAATACGGATACCTTCCAAGAACGAAGCCGATTATGGATAGTGCAAAGCTTCCTGTAATCATACCTGGAACAAGGCTTCATTTTGGATTTGTTTTAGCCATATTAGTAGCGTTTTTCTTTCACTATATATTTAAAAAGACTGTTTGGGGGTATGAGTTCAAAGCAACTGGGTATAATCCTTTTGCTTCAAGATACGGGGGAGTTAACACGAATTTTATGATTATAAGTTCTTTAATGATTTCTGGAGCTTTAGCCGGCGCTGCGGGAAGCGTCGAGATATTAGGACTTCACCACAGATTCTATGGACAGTTCTCACCAGGGTACGGATTTGATGGAATAATGGTAGCCCTTATTGGAAGAAACAACCCAATTGGCGTTATTTTTGCGGCAATTCTTCTTGCTATATTGAGAACGGGTTCTGGCATGGTTCAGCTAAAAGCCGGCGTGTCAAAGGAAATCGTGTGGATAATACAGGCTCTTATTATTCTTTTTGTTGCTATTAACTTTTCTTTTGATAGATTTTTCAAAAAAGCTGGTGGTGATGCTGCATGATGATTCCTGGTCTTAACATGTGGACTTTTAGGCTTACTCTGGTAAAAACAACACCACTTCTTCTTGCAGCTCTTGGAGGGCTTCATTCGGAAAGGTCAGGAATTGCCAACATAGCCCTTGAGGGAATAATGCTTACATCTGCTTTCTTTGCAGTTGTTGGGTCGTATTTTACTGGAAGCGCTGCAGTTGGGCTCCTCGTAGGCGTTGCAGCAGGAGCTTTTATGGGTTTTTTGCTTGGGTTTTTGTCTGAACATTTCAAGGGAGACCAGATAATAATAGGGGTTGCTATAAACCTTCTTGCGCTTGGGCTTACGGGCTATCTTCTTGAAACCATCTTTGGCCATCCGGGAAACACTCCACCAGTTGCAAAGCTTCCGGAGATAACAATTCCCTTTGTGGATAACATGCGCTATGGTTACCTTATGTCTGGATTCCACCCTCTTGTGTATGTAGCTTTCCTTTTAGTTCCACTCGTTTATATCGAAATATACAAAACCCCTTGGGGGCTTAGATTAAGATCTTTGGGGGAAAATCCAGAAGTCGCCGACACGCTCGGAATAAATGTTGAATGGTATAGGGTATTGGCAGCCACCATCAGCGGAGTTTTTGCAGGACTTGGCGGGGTTGCACTGTCTTTAGGAGAGCTTTCACTTTTCGCAGAGAGAATGACTTCAGGAAGAGGATATTTGGCTTTGGCAGCTCTTATCTTTGGGAAATGGCACCCTGTTGGAGTTCTTCTAACGACCTTGTTCTTTGGCTTCGTCGACGCTTGGCAGGAAGCTATGCAAGGTGAGTTTATAAACATTCCCTCTGAGTTTTTCACGATGCTGCCATATCTTTTCTCGTTGATTGTTTTGGCTTTGTTTGTTAAGAAGATGCGTCCACCGGCAGCGGTTGGAAAGCCTTATGTTAAAGGTAGGAAGATATAAAAAATACAAAGCTTATTTACCTGGAAAGGTGCTCTGTCAAAAAACTTTCTCTTTATGCCTTTTTACTAAAAGCAATTGGGGAATTATAATAACTCTTCCCTTAGTTTGTTGAAGTATTTTTCTTGTTTTTCGAACATTTCTTTTGCGTTTTCTTGAGAATACTCATGATCGTATCCGCAAAGATGCAAGGATGAATGAATGAGTGTTAAAAGAAGCTCCTCAATAAAGTCAAGCCCGAAATCTTTTGCGTTCCTTTCCACAATTTCAGGACATATTATCATCTCTCCAAGCATGTCTTCATCGTTGTAGCGGAATGTTAAAACATCCGTTGGGCCTTCTTTTTTTCTATAGTTCTCATTGAGGGAAGTGATCTCTTCTTTCCCAACAAAAGCTATGGAAACCTCACCCAAGTTATTTTCTTCCTCAAGAACATATCTTACAACTTTTTCTACAAACTCCGGTTTTATTTCATAACTTGTCCGATTTGTTATCTCCATTGATGATCCCCTCCTCCTCTTTCTTAGGATATTCAATTCTTTTGTGGTAAAAACTCGTTACAACCCTCGTAAACTCTTCAATCAAAAGTTCTATATCCTCCAGTGTAAGTCCAGAATTTTCCAGCTGCCTTTCCGTGAATATACCCATGACGGTTTCCTCTACAGCAGCCTGAATTTGCGCAGGAGATTTTTTCCCCTTAAAAGTCCTTGACACAGCCTCAACAGAATCTGCAAGCATGATAATTCCGGATTCTTTGAACTGTGGCTTTGGGCCAGGATATCTGAAGTCATCTTCACTGACGCTTGGATTTAGTTCTCTTGCTTTCTCGTAGAAATATTTCTGGATTCTCGTTCCATGATGCTCAGCTATGACGTGTTCTATAAGAATAGGAAGTCTGTTCTTTTTGGCCAGGTGGAGACCGTATTTTACATGTTCGTCAAGTATGAGATGACTAAGATACGGGCTAATATTATTGTGGGGATTTTCTATTCCAAATTGATTTTCTACAAAAAAGGCAGGCCTTTTTATCTTTCCTATATCATGGTAATATGCAGAGACCCTTGCAAGAAGTGAATTGGCTCCGATTTTCTCCGCAGCGGCTTCAGCAAGGTTAGCTACCATTGAGCTGTGTTGATAAGTCCCTGGAGCTCTCATACTTAGAAGTTTCAAAAGAGGATGATTTAGATTTCCGAGTTCCATAAGACCTATATTTGAGTAAACCCTGCTCGTGTACTCGATATATGGGAGAATTCCGAGCACAATAACAGAAGATATAAAAGGATTAGCAGCTATTAAAAGCACTTCAAATTTGCCAATAGTCCCGGTTAATATCCATTTAAGGAGTACAAATATTACTCCAACTATAGCAGCTATACTGGCGGATTTTACAACATCTATCCTTCTATAGACGGTCTTTAAGGTTTTCACCACTATAAGAGTCATCAGCGCACCGTAAAGGAAAATCCAAACGTCTTCTTGAAAGTGAATGAACATCACTATGGACAAGAAAAATCCCAGATTTTTTGCTGTATTCTCGTTAAAAAGGAGAATTATCAACGAAGTGAAGAGGTAAATTGTGGAAAATGCGTTTCCAAATTGATAAATGCTCAATGCTGTTGTTAAGATACTCACCACAGCAATTATATTGAAAGTCATTCCGAAATTTTTATGAAGCTTAAAAATTTTACTTTCGAGGCTTTCTTGTATAAAGAGATACCACAAGAGTGCGGCAAATATAAGCTCAACAGAGAAAGCTTTCCAGGATGATGGCAACAGCAAATTCAAAAGAATGACAGATAATATTGAAATAAAAACTCCACTCATTATCGCCTACTCTCCTTAGATGTTTCGTAGTTCTCGTAAGCTTTTATTATCTTTTTAACCAGTGGATTTCTCACAACATCTTCTTCCGTAAGGTATACAAATTCGATTCCTTCGATTCCTTTCAGTATCTTCTGGCATTCTATAAGCCCTGATTTTTCCTTTTCAATGTCAAGTTGTGTGATGTCTCCCGTTATTATCGCTTTTGAATTGAAACCAAGCCTCGTTAAAAACATCTTCATCTGATGATAGGTTGTGTTCTGAGCTTCATCCAATATTACAAAGGAATTGTTCAATGTTCTTCCTCTCATATATGCCAGCGGAGCTATCTCTATGATTCCTTTTTCCCTGTAGGAGTAGAACCTTTCTGGATGGATCATATCCATTATCGAGTCGTAGAGGGGCCTCAAATATGGATCAACCTTTTCCATAAGGTCTCCAGGAAGAAATCCCAGTTTCTCTCCAGCCTCAACAGCGGGTCTTGTCAATATGATTCTCTGAACCTTTCCACTTCTAAGGTAATCAAGCGCCATAGCAACTGCAAGGTAAGTCTTTCCAGTTCCGGCAGGACCTATTGCAAATACAACATCATTGTTTCGAATAGCTTCAATATATTCTTTTTGCCCTTTTGTCTTTGGCCTTACTCTTCTTCCCAATATAGCTGATTTAGCTATATCACTCAAAGAGAGCTCTTCATCTCCATTTGAATATTTATCAACTATATACTCAAATTCATCCCAGCCTATTAATTTCCCTTCCTTCGTAACATCTATCAGCTCCTTGAAAACCTTTGTCGCTGCATTTACATTCTTTTCATCCTTTCCTCTTATCCATATCTCATCATTTATAAGCGAAACTTCCACACCAAACTTCTTTCTAACAAATCTGATCCTTCTATCGTAGTATCCGAATATTTCAACGACTTCAACGTCTCTGGGAACTGCTATTCTCTTAACAGCCACTCCTCACTTACACCTCCTTTTGCAAAAGTATACCATAACAAGTTAAAAGCCCGGCCTTAGCCGGGCTTTTATTAAAATCTCACATTTCAATTTTCATTCTTCTTCGGATGATTCATCTTCATCTTCTTGTTCGACCTGCTCTTCTGTTCCGTAAGGTACCCCTTCCCTTCCTTCAAGATAAGCATCAGCTATTTTACTTGTAATAAGTTTGATCGATCTTATTGCATCATCGTTACTTGGAATCACATAATCAACAAGATCCGGATCAGCATTTGTATCAACCATAGCAACAATAGGTATACCGAGCTTGTTAGCTTCTGCTATGGCTATCTTCTCTTTTCTTGGGTCGACTATGTAAATAAGGTCAGGAACTCTATCCATCCTAACGATTCTTCCATCATCGTAGAATTTAACGAGTCCACCAAGGTTTTTCCTTAATTTCTCATAAACCCTTCTGAGTCTACTCTGCTCCTTCTTCGGAAGCTTTTCAAACTCTTCCCTTCCTTCCCCTTCGATAAGGTCTCTAAGCTCTATGTACTTATCGATTCTCAAGCTGATAGTTTTGAAGTTCGTCATAAGTCCACCAAGCCATCTGTTGTTAACATAGAAAGCACCACATCTTAAAGCTTCTTCCCTTATAACGTTCTGTGCTTGCTTTTTCGTTCCAACAAAGAGCATAGTTGCTCCTTCAGAGGCCATCTTCTTTACAAATTCGTAAGCTTCATCTAACAACTTCACCGTTTTCTGAAGATCGATGATGTAAATACCCTTTCTTGCAGCGTAGATGTAAGGTCTCATCTTAGGGTTCCATCTTCTGGTCCTATGACCAAAATGGACACCT
This sequence comes from Thermotogaceae bacterium, assembly GCA_027065235.1. Taxonomy (GTDB): domain Bacteria; phylum Thermotogota; class Thermotogae; order Thermotogales; family Thermotogaceae; genus JAGHBG01. Next base: position 7,252 of record JAMOOR010000105.1, read on the forward strand.
GCTTCCAAAAGCTGTTTCATGGTAACTACCGACATACTAGAAACACCTCCACTTTTGGTTTTCTCTTCCCCCTCCTTCTTCCCCCGCTACCGACCTCTTTCGAGGCACCGAGGGCGGAGTCTGGAGGGGTGCTTTTTCACCCTACGCATTGTAACAAATAATATAGTACAGCGCAATGACTTTGATGTAATAGCTATAAGGTTCGGCTCGACAAAAGAATCACTATCATCCTTTCATTCCACTCTTTACCAAACTCTTAACAAACAGGTTTTGAAGGAGAAGGAACACAATGACTGTTGGTGCCAAAGCAACCATTGCACCTGCCATTATAACGCCCCAGTTTCTTGCGACATCTGCTCCTGTGATGAGCATCTTTATACCTATCTGAACAGTTTTCATTTTGTCGTCCATTATGACAACAAGTGGCCATAGATAAAGATTCCATGCGTAAACAAAGTTTATGATAGCAGCACCACCAATCATAGCTTTCGAGAGTGGAAGAATTACCTTTACAAAGTACTGCATCGGAGTAGCGCCATCTATCCTTGCTGCATCTTCAAGCTCGTGAGGAATCGACATGAAATGCTGTCTCATAAGAAATGTATTTGTAGCACTGGCAAGGAATGGAACCGTTAATGCCCAGTATGTGTTAACCCAGCCGAATTTTTTCATTATAAGGAATAGCGGCACTATCATAACGGTCTCTGCTGGTAAAAACAATGTAGCAAAAAGCACAGCAAAGGATACATTTTTCCCTTTGAATTTGAAGTTGGAAAAGGCATACCCAGCTAAAGATCCTGTTATAAGCTTTCCCACAGTTATTACTCCTGCCATGATTAAACTGTTCAGTATAAGCCTTGCAAGAGGGACAACCTCAAAAGCTCTTTTGTAGTTTCCAAAGTAAAGGCTTTTTGGAAAGATCTTTGGAGGAAAAGAAAATACTTCTTTCTGAGTTTGAAAGCTTATAGATAGAGCCAAAAATAGCGGCAGGGATACAATTATGGTTATAAGTATCAAAGCAATCTCTGCAAATATCACCTTTAAAAGTTTTCTTTTTGATTTTTTCAACGCGGATCACCTCACTGGTAGTGGACTCTTCTCTCGCCAAAGTAAAAGTAAATGAATGTAACAACAGCCATTATTATGAAAAGGATGACACTTTCGGCTGCTGCAATCCCTGTTTTCTGAAACGCAAAAGCATCAAGGTAAAGCCTGTAAATAAGAGTAGTTGTGTAGTCTCCTGGCCCTCCTCTTGTAACAACATCGATGATAGCGAAGGAAGAAAACATAAAAGATATGATGTTCATTATTATCAAGTAGAATGTTATAGGTGAAAGAAGTGGAAATACAATCTTCCAAGTTTTTGTCCAAGAGGAAGCACCGTCGAGGGTGGCAGCCTCAAGAACATCTTCCGGTATATTTTGAAGCCCCGCAAGATAAAAGATTATGTCAAAGGGCATTACTTTCCACACAGAAGTCAATATAACCAGGATCAGTGCGTATGGTTTTTCTGTAAACCAATCAACGTTGATTCCAAAGTAATGGGAAAGATTATAATGAACGAATCCAACAACAGGGTTAAAAAGAAAAGCCCATAGTGTTCCGGCTATGGCTGGTGATATAGCGTAAGGAATAAAAATTAACGCTTTATAGATTGGCGTTCCCGGGACTTTCATATTTAAAAGAAGTGATATCGTGAAGGATAAAAATATGACTATGATAACGCTCACGCTCACATATATGAGCGTAGTCTTCATAGCTGTAAGGTATTGGGTATCTTCAAAGAGTTTTTTAAAATTTTTTAATCCAACAAAAATCATCCTGTTTCCAAAGGGAGAAACTCTATACATGCTCAGCTTAAATGAATAAGCTGCCGGCCAGTAAATAAATGTAATTATCACTATGAACGTAGGTATTAAAAGAATATAAGGCAATATCTTTCTGCTCATCCTCCTATCACCCCATTTTGTCAATATAAAGGGGGACTGGCCGTCCCCCATCAACTTTCTAGGTATTTTACTAAAAATTATTGATAAATTTCGTTGTATTCTTTAATAGCTTTAGTAGCCTCTTTTTCTGCCCATTTAAGAGCTTCCTCTGGTGTCATTTCATCGTTAAGCATTCTCTGAATAGCTGTTTCGATTATATCTCTGATTTGTGGGAATGGTCCAATAATTGCACCTCTTGTGTTGTAAGTTTGATTGGAAAGAAGGAGCTGCAAGAGCGCTGTAAGATGATGCGGGTTTTCTGCGTAATATCCTCTTTCAAGAAGCATTTCAACAGCGTCTTTTCTTACTGGGAAGTAACCAGTATTGGTGTGCCATTTGATTTGCATTTCAGGTGAAGCCATAAACTTAATAAATTCCCATGCAGCCTGTGTTTCCTTGTCTGGATGTCCTCCGATCAACCAGAGGCTAGCTCCACCTATAATAACTCCTCCACTCTTTGCCTCTTTCGGTCTTGGAAGGAAAGCTGTTCCAAGTTCAAAACCTTTTTCCTTCGCCATCTTTGAAAGGTAAGCAACATCAGATGTAGAAGTTATAAGCATTGCCACTTTTTGAGATACAAAGTACTGATCAGCTGCGTCCCAATCTTCTTTATTGGTGTTTATCATAGCTCCACTCTTTGTAAGTTCATACCAGAGCTTGAAAAATCTAAGTGCAGCTTCGTGGTTGAATACAGCTTTTGTTGCCCTTCCGGTTCTTCCGTTGTTGTTGTCAACAAGTGGAGCGTTTTGTACAGCCATGAACTGCTCAAAGAACCAAGCATGGAGAGGCCATGTGATTCCAGCTTGGACGATGTTTCCGTTAGCGTCTTTTACCGTAAGCTTCTTTGCGTATTCGAGAAGTTCTTCGAATGTTCTTGGTGGATGGTTTGGATCAAGCCCGGCTTTTTTGAAGAGTGTTTTGTTGTAGTAAAGGATCGGGTTTGAAGAATTGAATGGCATTGAATAAAGTTTTCCGTTTACCTTATAGTAGTTAAGAACCTGCGGCATGAACTTTCCAATATCAAAAGTCTTGTCCTTGTCGATCAGATCTTGCATAGGAATGGCAATTCCTCCATCGATCATAACCTGAGTACCTATCTCGTATATCTGGACTATATGTGGCGGGTTACCTGCCTTTACTGCAGCAATCAATTTGTTTAATGTATCTCTGTAAGAACCCGTGTACTGAACCTTAACCTCAATATCTGGATGGAGTTTCATGAATTCATCTGCCATACTTTGAATGAGCTCAATCCTGTTTCCTCCCATGGCATGCCAGAACTGAATCTGAACCTTTGCAAAACTAAGAACAACAAGTACCGCCAAAAGCACTACCAGTAGTTTCTTCACCAAAGATCCCCCCTCTTCGTAGAGTTTTTTAAAAGTGCCAAAGAGCATTGAACCCTAATAAATATCAAAAAAGCAAAACCCCACACCATATTATACCAATATGAGGTAATAGGTGTGGGGTCTCCCATAATCTCCATCCCCTTTCCATGCTACCAAAATTTTATCACAATGGTTCCCATACTTCCAAAAAAAACTCGTTGTTAGTTTATTCACAATTCTTGAGCAAGCAAGAATGCCTAAATACCACAAATTTTTGTTCTTGCATGAATCGGCATTAAATATTAAAATACATAAGCGCATGGGTGCGTAGCTCAGGGGGAGAGCGCTTCCCTCACGAGGAAGAGGTCGCAGGTTCGAATCCTGCCGCACCCACCAAAAAGGGGGCGAATCTCGCCCCATTATTTTTTGGAGGAGATGAATATGGTTACAATAGAAAAGCTAGATTTCGCAATAAAAATATCAAAAAAAGTAGGAAAGGTGTTGTTAAGCGAATGGGGTAATCCTGCAAACGTTTCTCAGAAAAGCTCCTTTCAAGATCTTTTGACCAACATGGATAAAAAGTCTCAGTCTATCATTGTAGAGGCAATAAAGAAAACCTTTCCAGAAGAGGGAATCTTATCGGAAGAGGGAATAGATGAGAAAAAAGAAAAAATGTGGGTGATTGATCCTATAGACGGCACTGTAAATTATGCATTTGGATTGCCGTCATTCTCTGTCTCTATAGCCTACGTAGAAAATGATGATCCCATTGTGGGTGTCATTCACCTCCCAGTAATCGGTGAAACTTATTACGCTGTAAAGGGCAAGGGGGCTTACAAGGACGGAGAGAAGATAGGTGTCTCTCAGAGAAGCAACCTTAGGGAAACCGTGGGACTCATGGGATTTTTTAAGGGATTCACAGGAAGGTTCATAAGTGAAATGGAAGATAAAGTGATAAGGATCAGAATGCTTGGTAGTATAGCGGTTGGTGTAGCTTACATCGCTGCTGGGAAGGCAGATTTTTACATTGCAAAGCGTGCTAATCCTTGGGATGTTGCGGCAGCTGTCCTGATTTTAAAAGAAGCTGGTGGAATGGTTACGGACCTTGATGGAAATCCCGCTGGAATATATTCAGATGGGTATATATTTTCAAATGGCAAAATTCATCAAGACATTCTTTACTATTTAAAAAGAGTATCATTTAGCTGAATTTTTCTTTGAGTGCTTTGCATCATACATTCTTTCATCGGCAATTTCTATAGCTTTATGTACATCTTCTACTTCGTAAGGAATTTCAACCACCCCATAGGAAAAGTTTCCTCTAAAATCTAATGAAATTCTCTCCATTATCATTTCGGTGTTTTCTTTTGTTGCGCCCTCAAATATAAGTAAAAACTCATCTCCGCCCCATCTAATTACAACATCTTCCTCTCTTGCATTCATTTTAAAGCTGTTTACAAACTCCTTGAGATATCTATCTCCTTCATCATGGCCGTAGGAATCATTAATAAGCTTAAGATCATCTATATCAACGAAAGCTATTGAAAATCTTCTCCCTCTCAACGCACCTTGAAAATACTTCCTTAAAAGTTCTTCACCTATTGACCTGGTGTAAGCACCTGTCAAAGAATCAAACATAGCCTTTTCTTTTATCTTTTCCATCTCTATGATGTTGTACATATGATATGAAAGAAGAGCTTGAATGTACCTAAGAAATTTCAAATTCTCGCTATCCATAACGTGATTTATGTAAACCTTTAAGATATAACCGGAAGTTAAAGGAAATTCCATAAAGGGTGGTGTCATATCACCGTAACTAGCAATTTCCTTTTCGTTTTTCAATATCTCCACACCTTTGATAGTCTCTAGAGAAGAGGATATAATCCTCACAACTTTGTTTGCAAGGGAATAGATCTCCATTTCCCTCACAATATCCAAAGTTATCATAAATGCCAATGCCGATTTTGCGTTATCTTTTCCGAGCGCACTTTTAATCAAGCTTTCAAGCTTTTCCATCATATCATCTCCAAAGATTTTACTGTTAGATTTATCGGCAGGTATAGAAATTTTTTTAGTTGAAGTGATTAATTGTAGCGATCTGTGGGCTTGACATTAGTGGGAGTTTTGTGTTATAAATTACGCCCGGAAGGGGACGTGGTGCAGCCCGGTTAGCACGCCAGTCTGTCAAACTGGTGGCCGCGGGTTCAAATCCCGTCGTCCCCGCCATTTTTTTGAATATCGCCGGCGTAGCTTCAAGAGGTGGAGCGCCGCCTTGGTAAGGCGGAGGGTGTGGGTTCAAGTCCCACCGCCGGCTTTCAAAAGCAATCATAGCAAAATAAAAAAGGGAGCCTGATGGCTCCCTTTATTTTTCAATCCCACATTATTAAATCTAGACTTTTACCAAGATCAGAATTTTTCGAACTTTTCTCCTGGAAGGCCACAAACAGGGCATCTATCTAGAACTTGGTCCTCTGTTGTGTATCCACAAACTGGGCATACATAAATTGTTGTTTCTTTGTAGTCCTCTCCTTTTTCTGCCATTTCTTTCGCTTCCTGGTACATCTTAGCATGAATTTTTTCAGCTTCCATTGCGAAGTTCGTGGTTCTCTCTGCACCCTTTTCACCCTGAAGTTTAGCCGTCTCATTGTAAACAGGATACATTTCCTCAACTTCGAAGGTTTCTCCGTCTATCGCCGCTTGCAAGTTCGCTATTTCATCCTTTATACCGCCAAGTTCCCTTAAGTGATTTTTCGCATGTACATACTCTGCATACGCTATAGCTCTAAAAAGTTTCGCCAAGTTTTTCTTTCCTTTTTTCTCAGCTTCCTCCGCGAATATAAGGTACTTCATATGAGCTTGAGACTCCCCAGCAAAGGCATCCCATAAGAATTTTTCTGTCATCTTTTTCATATTCCCACCTCCAAAAGCAGTCTACCAAAATCTTTAGAAAAACTTTGTAACTTTTTATACAATTCTTTCTATCGAGTAAAAAGCTTCGTCTTCGAATTTTTCTATACCATCCTTAAGCTTTTCTTCCACTTCCTTCACTATTTCAAGCTTTGCCTTTGTTGCCGGATGCTTGGGCGTAAACATGGAACAGACATCGAGGTGCTTCTCTATCGAGATTTCATAAGTGCTTATTTCTTTCGCTTTATCAACGATTTCCGTTTTATCAAAGCCAAGGAGAGGCTTTAGCACAAGGATGTTGGATGCCTCGTTTATCGTGCTCATGTTGTCCAAGGTTTGGCTGGCAACCTGGCCAATGCTTTCACCAGTTATTAAAGCTTTTAATCTTTTGCTTTTCGCAAATCGGGATGCGATTCTCATCATCGATCTTCTTTGAAGAACTAAAAGAAGTTTTTGTGGAGCGTTGTCTTTTAAAAACTCCAAAAGAGAGGTTAGTGGTGAAACGTAAGCTTTTATTTCTCTCCCTGATGAATATTCCTTTAATTTTTCCACCAGTCTCTTTAATTTATCTATGGTTTCTTTTCCCGTGTATGGAGGAGAGATGAAAGACAGCGTGGATATAGCTATTCCCCTTCTCATCATGTACCAACCTGCCACAGGGCTGTCTATTCCACCAGAGAGAAGAAGAAGTGCTTTGCCCTCAACTCCAACTGGCAGTCCTCCAGGACCATTTATTTTTTGGCTGTAGACAACTGCTCCTTCGTCTCTTATCTCAACGCCAATGATGAAGTCAGGGTTATGCACATCCACCTTAAGTTCCGGAAAGGTTTTTAATATATACGCCCCAAGGTTGCTATTTATATCGTAAATTCCCATCGGGAATTTTTTGTTGGGTCTTTTAGCGTTGACCTTGAAAGTTTTTGCACCATTTTCTACTTCTTTTTTTGCAAGTATGTATGCTGCTTCTTTTATCTTTTCAAAATCCAAGTCAACTATAAAGGCTGGGCTGTAGTTCTGT
>JAMOOR010000106.1 GCA_027065235.1 Thermotogaceae bacterium
TCAGCAAATTCAGGATCATAAGCCCACATGAAGATAATATCTGGCTTAAGCTGAGCAATCTTTTCAACACTTAGTGTTCCTCCTATAGAACTACCAACATCTGTTATGTCTTTTATTTTCGGAAAAACTCTTGTTAAAATAGGACATGTCTTGCTATAGCTATCTAAACCTACAATTTTATCTTTAACACCCAATGCAAGCAAAACTCTGGTTGCTTCTGGCCACAGGCTAACGATTCTTTCTATCTTCCCCGATATCTCTACCTCTCTTTCCAATTGGTCAATAATTTTTATCTTTTTTTCTTCTTTGGTCTCTTTTTCCTTTGAACATCCAACCACTAAGATTGGCAATATTAATAAAATTAAGATCAATTTTCTCATTTTTGACTCCTTTTTACCTATCCGAAACTTCCTCTATACTTCCTTCTAACTCCAAGTATTTTTTTGTAAGATCTTTTATATCTTTTTCTTGAGGTTTCCAGTATCCTCTTTTTTCTGCTTCAAAAAGCTTTTTTACGATCTCTGTAGTAGCAAACAGGTTATTTTCTTTTAATTTGCTGAAAATTTCTGGATTATCCAAGTATGTCTTTTTGATTTCATCAAATATCCAGCTATCAACCCTGCCTGTAGTAGCGGAAAGCCCAATAAGATTTTCTACGCGTTTAGCAATCTGCTGCGCACCATGAACTTTATGTTTTAACATCTCTTCTATATACACGGGATTTAAAAGTCGTGTGCGAACGCTTACTTCTATAGCTTTTTTAGCCTCATCCGTATAAATGGTGCTAGTTGAGCTATCAGTGAATAACATCACAGGTTTTGTTCCCTTCACTGTTTCAACAGATTTAGAAAGACCGCCAAAGTATTCGTAGTAATGGTCAAGATCTGAAAACGAGTAATCTGCTGAACTCTGCACCTGTGAGACAAGATCTATATTTTTCAGGTTATGCTCAAATAAATTTTTCTGAGCTTCACCCCTGCGGTTTCTGGTATATATATGTTTTTGAGCAGAAATATAGGCATTGGCTATTTCAACCTCTTCTTTCCAGTTTGCGCTCCCTATCATGGTTGTTATACCTGTGCCATACTGCCCTTCAGCTGGCCCAAAGATCCTTGCTATGGAAAGTTCCTTAGCCTGTGATTCATTCATCTCTTTTACTATTTCATTATAAATGGATAAACTATGTTTCTTAACAAAGTTCATCTCTATGGGTTCATCAAGAGAAGCAACAGCTTCAAAGATCTCATCCAAAAGGTCAATAAGGTTTGGAAACATATCCCTAAAAAAACCGCAGATCGTTATTACACAATCAATGCGAGGGTGTTTTAATTCAGACAAAGGAATTATCTCAAATTTAGGTTCCCATATGTCATATCCTCTTTTGATTCTTACACCTAAGTATGAAAGTATCTGCCCAATGGTTTCTCCATGCGTTTTTGCAGTTTCAAAGCCCCATAAAACAAGACCTACTGTTTCTGGATACTTTTTGTATTTTTTGAAATAGTAATCAATTGTGTTTCTTGCTATTTCACTTCCTCTCTCCACAGCTACTTCAGAGGGGACAGCTCTTGGATCAAACTGATAGATATTGTATCCAGTTGGCAAGATCTCTGGATCACGGATTATATCTCCTCCAAGGCGCGCTTCAATGTAATTGCCATCCAATGCATTTAGCAATCCTTTAATTTCATCACTTTTCCTTAAGCGCTCAAGGCATTTTTCCCCATACTTCATAGTTGCTTCAAGCTTTTTCTTACCTGAGGAAGAAAGCTGATTGTATATTTCATTGTAAAATCTTTTCTCACCAAAGAAGTAATCTTTGATGAGCTCGTCAATGAGATGGTTTATTTGGTTATCAAGAGCTATCTTGTTTTCACCTAGTGATAATGATTTTATGTTATCAACTTCATCTTCAATAATCTCCTTAAGTGATCGAATCTTATCCCTGTTCCAACACAGTGCTGCACTGAGAAAACAAGCTTCTTCTTCCCTGCTAAAAGGTTTACCAAATTCATGCAAGCCAAGAGGTATTAAAGAATTCTTTAATCGAATCAGCTCCTTTGATACATTATCTACTGTAAAATCTCCCTCTACAATGAGTTTCATTTCTGAAACTTTTTTCTTGATCTTCTTTAAAAGCTCAGCTTTCTGCTGAGGATGTAATCTTTCTGCTTCGTTATATTCATTAATCATATCTTCAAGTTCTACTAAATCACCATAAGAGCCAGATCGCTTAAATGGAGGACTTGAGTAACTTATCAAACATCCATAAGTGCGTCTTTTGGCAACTATTGCCTCTGATGGATTTCCAATGTAATAAATATAAAGATGCGCCATTTTCCCAATAAGATAATCTGGAAAACACTTATCTGAAAGGCCAGCTTCTTTGCCGGGTAAAAGTTCAAGTGTTCCATGGGTGCCAACATGGATGACAACATCAGCTTTAAACTCCTCTTCCAGCCAGCGATAAAAGGCCATATATTGATGGTGAGGTGGAAGGTCTTTATCATGATAGAGTTTTGATGGATCTTCAAAAGAACCTCTTGATGGTTGCAATCCAATAAATACATTTCCATTTATAATACCTGGAATAAGAAATAAATCGTTATCTGCCATAATGCTTCCAGGAGGCTTTCCCCACTCCCTTGATACCTGCTCAACCATAACTTGGTGCAAATTATCCCCTTTTTTATACTTCTCAACAGGATAGCGGATTTTGATGGTTTCTGGTTCAGACCAGTTAGCTGAGTTGCAAACTCCATTATACATAA
>JAMOOR010000107.1 GCA_027065235.1 Thermotogaceae bacterium
TGATAAATCTTCAAGTAAAGCTCGAGGATTTTCCACAAAACCTCTTTTATCCATATTCAATACATCCAAAATAATTTCTCTTGCAAGTTTTTTATCTGGTACAATGGGATATATGTAATTTTTCACCATAGAGAAGCTTCTTTCATAAAGTTTTAAAAGTGGGAAAGCCTCCTCAGGTGTTTTGTAACCATCTATAGGTGATGGCGAAATCAGGATAGCAGCAATTACTCCATCACTGTTTTTTGAGAGCATTTTCAGAATTACAGATGTTCCCATGGAATGCCCCACAAGTATAGTCTTTTTGTAGCCCATTGAATCTATAAACGATCTTAAATATTCTGCATAATTCTCAAGCGTAATGGGAAGCTTTGGTTTACTTGAATGCCCAAATCCCGGAAGATCAATAGCTACTAACCTCCACGGAAGATCCCATCTTGAAAAAATAGGTTTAAACCATTTCCATGTTCCCCAATTTCCATGTATCATTATGACGGTGGGATCTTTGCCTTCTTTGGCAACGAAGTGGACTTTTCCAAAGGGTGTTTCAACAAAATTTCCAGCAGGTTTTGAGAATTTTCTTAGCAAGAATGAGATAGGAGCTTCGATCCATTTGTAATAGAAGATTTTAAGGTAGTGGTAAACTCCTTGCGGGAATAGGAGCATAACAACTATTATCAATGCTCCAAAGAGTATAGATAGAGAGATATTTGATCTACTAAGTAGAAAAGGAATAACTGTATATATAGCGGCACCTACCACCGATCCACCTATACTGCCAAGTCCTCCTATAACTATCATTGCAAGAAGCTCCAAAGATTTCGTTAAACCAAAATCAGATGGTGCTATGTATCCAACAGTATGGGCATAAAGACCTCCAGCAATTCCACCAAGAAAAGCACTTATGCTGAAAGATAGAAGTTTGTACTTAGACACATCTATTCCTAAAGATGAAGCAACAGTTTCGTTCTCTCTTATCGCTTTGAAAGCTCTCCCTGTTTTTGAGTTTAAGGAAAATTGGAGCAAAGTAATAACGACAATAGTTGTTGTTAATGTAGTGTAATAAGCAGTGATGTCGCTCATAACAGGAAATACTTTAAGGCCTATGTGACCCCCAGTGATTTTCATCCAACCAAAAAGCTGCTCTATAGAAACCACAAAACCCATTGTAACTATTGCAAGATAGAAACCTTTTAGTCTTAAGGAAGGGAACCCAAGCAAAATCCCAAAGAGAGTTGCAACTACTCCACCAAGGGGAATACTTATAAACAACGGAAGAGAAAGTTTTGCAGCGGAAAGCGCACTTATATATGCTCCAAGGCTCATGAACGCTGCATGACCGATAGAGACAAGACCTGTCCACCCGGTTACTATATTAAGACCCATAGCTGCCAATGTATTTATAAACATGAGCGACATAATCATTAACATGAATCCGTTCTTGAAAAATATAGGGAGAATGTATAAAACCACCAAAAGAAACAACATCATAATTTTTCTGATTTCCTCCTTCCGAAGAGTCCTTCCGGTTTAATGAGCAAAACAGCAACTATTAGAGCAAGTGATATGGTTGGTTTAAATGCGTTTCCAAGCTGATCTCCTACAAATGTCTCCAATATTCCAAGTAATATCCCACCTAGTGCTGCTCCGGTAAGACTTTCAAAACCGCCAAGAACAGCGGCAGTGAATCCTTCTATTTGATAATGAACCATCATGCCAGGGGAGATGTATGTTTTCGGTGATCCGAGTATCGCTACAACTGCCGATAAAGAAGTACTTATCATCCATGCAACCGATATAACGAGGTTTGAATTAACGCCCATAAGTCTTGCAGTCTGTTCATCCTCTGAAACAGCCCTTATAGCAAGTCCCATTCTTGTAAATTTTAAGAGAAATGCCATTAACACGGAAAAGAGTATGAAGATGGATATAACTAGCAAGTCCTGTCTTCTTAAAAGGATCAATCCGCCTGCCACGCGGAATATGAACGGTTTTCCCTTTACAAGTTCTGGAAAGGCTTTGTAGTCAGCACCGAATACTTGCACCGCTATACCTTCAAGAATCATCATTATTCCTAAGGTTACTATTAACATGGAACTGTGCGATATTCCCTTTAACGGCCTCATGGTGAATCTGTCCACGACATATCCCATTAAGGCAGCTATAGGAATGGTAAGTAGCATAGATACTAACGGATTCATACCTTTTCCTAAGAATGTTAGCGCAATGTATGCACCCATCATTCCCATATTCCCATACGCAAAATTAACTATTCCAGAGACTTTATATACAAGAACAAGACCCATTGCTACTAGTGAATAGTAAACTCCAACAACGCAACCGAGAATAATCTGATTAAGGATCACGGTTTTACCCCTCCAAGGTAAGCTTTTAAAACCTCTGGGTTGTTTCTTATTTCGTTTGGTTTACCTTCCGCTATTTTCTTTCCAAAATCCATCACGGTTATCAGATCAGATATGTTCATCACAAGCTTCATATCGTGTTCTATCATTATTATGGTTACATCCATCTCTCTTCTGACTCTCTCTATGATCTTTAGAAGCCATTTTGTCTCGCTATCACTTAGACCTGCAGCTGGTTCATCCAAAAGCAAAAGGGAGGGCTCTGACATTAGAGCTCTCCCCAATTCCACCATTTTTTGCACTCCATAAGGAAGATTTGCAGCGTAAACTCCCATCCTATTCTTTATTTCAAGGATATCTGCTATGTAAAATGCAAAAGATAAAGCTTT
>JAMOOR010000108.1 GCA_027065235.1 Thermotogaceae bacterium
ACTTTGCTTTGAAACTTGCAGTTATTCACGGTGCAGACCCGATGAGAGTGGAAATTGCCGCGCTTTCTCATGATCTTTTTAGGGATGTTCCGCCGGATAAACTTTTAAAACTTGCGACACTTTGGAATTTGGCGATTGATGATGAAGAAAAGATTCATCCTGTTCTTTTACATGGGAAGGTGGCAGCAGAGTTTATAAAGAGAAGATTCGGGATAATGGATAAATCTATACTTCTTGCAATTTCGTTTCATACTTCTTCACACCCAGATTTTGATGAAATTGGTAAAATAGTGGCGGTAGCTGATACAATAGGATATGACAGAGATTTTGAAAATATAGAAAGGTTAAGGAGAATAGCGCTTGACAGTCTTGAAGAAGGTTATTTAGCTGTGCTTGCAAATAGAATAAAGTATTATATTGATACAAAAAGGTTTATACTGGAAAACACAGTGAGGTCTTGGAATAAAATTGTTGGAAGGAGGATGGCAAGGTGAGGTTGAGATCAAGAAGAAAGAGAAACTACACAGGCATAATATTGGGAATACTTGTGATAATAGTCGTTATAGGAGTATTTTTTGGATATATGATGGATAGGAGGCTGAAGAGTTCTCCAGAATATATGGCAAATGTGGTTGCATATGTTTTCAAAAGAGATGGGGATTATGCCCTTCTTCTTGTGAATTCGGCGAAAAGCGAAGTAAAGATTCTTTACATGGAAAGTAAGAAGTACCTTTATGATCCACAAACAAAGGCCTACCTATCCGGTGAAGGAAGAGAAGATGATCTGGATTTCTTTAATAAAACGTTTAATGTTAATGCGGATTATGAATACTATATAAATTTGGATGGTGGAAATATAATCAAGTTTTCCACTGCACTTCTTGGGAAAAGGGTTGAGAAACTGAAAGATCTAGTAAATTCGTTGAGAACAAGAAGACAGAATATTCTCGATTCTTTCAAAGTAGACTCTATGGCGAAGAGTTTTAGACTTTTCAGCAACTTAACGTCTCCTTCCATTTTAAAGCTTATAAATTCTATGGCAAGCTATGTGGTATCAGAGATCGATGAAATTCCTACTGTGACGAATTACCCTGTTAAAATAATAGTAGGGAAGGATAAGAAAAAAGAATTTTATAGACTTTACATAAGTGAAGAGGGAAAGGAGAAGATAATAAAATTCTTATCGAATTAAGAAGGTGATTTTATGAAGGTTCTTGGACTCATCTTGGCAGGTGGAAAGAGCGATCATTTAGGGGTATTGACGAGCAAGAGAGCTTCAGCTGCTATGCCAATCTTTGGAAAGTATAGAGCAATAGACTTCACCCTTAGCAATATGGTCAATTCCGGTATAGTGAAGGTTGGGGTCCTTACTCAATATAACCCAAGGAGTTTAATGGACCATCTTGGTTCTGGAAAAGAATGGGATCTTGATAGAAAAAATGGAGGACTTTTTATACTCCAACCTTATGTTTCACCGGAGGGTAGTTATTGGTACAAAGGTACCGCCGATGCTATATATCAAAACATGACCCTTCTTAGAAGGGGAGAAGAAGATTTCGTTCTCATAGGTTCGGGTGATCATATATACAAGATAGATTTTGGAGATGTCTTTCGTTTTCATTTCCATAAAGGGGCAGATGTTACCTTAATAGTAAAGGATCTTGATGAAAGCTATGATCTTACAAGATATGGGATAGTTCAAATGGATGAAACTGGAAGAATCCATAATATAGAAGAGAAACCAAAAAATCCTCAGGGGAAAACCGCATTTTTAGGGATATATTTCATAAATAAATATCTTCTTATGGATCTTCTGTACAGTTTCGTCCCCACTGGAGCAACGGATTTGTTACTTGATGTGATAATGCCCAATCTTAGGAAACTAAAAGTGTATGGATACAAATTTGATGGTTATTGGAGAAATATAAAAAAGAGCGTATATGAGTATTACAGAACCAATATGGATATATTGAACGAAGGAGTTAGAAAGGAGCTTTTTTACAAGAACGGTAAGGTGTATACCAAACTGAAGGATCTTCCACCACCGAAATTCACAGGGACCGCCGTTGTGGAAAACTCCCTTATATCTGATGGCACAATAATAACGGGTAGAGTCAAGAATTCGGTCGTATTCCGTGGCGTCAAAATAAGAGCAGGAGCTATAGTAGAGAATTCCATAGTTATGGAGGGGACTGTTATTGAAGAAGGAGCGGTTGTTTATAACGCTATACTTGATAAGGAGTCTATAGTAAGAGAAGAGAAAAAGATAATAGGAGATAAAGAGATCCTCGTTTTTGAAAAACGGGCGGTGATATAATGTTCCACCAAAATGTTGTGGCTTTGATATTAGCTGGAGGGCAAGGC
This sequence comes from Thermotogaceae bacterium, assembly GCA_027065235.1. Taxonomy (GTDB): domain Bacteria; phylum Thermotogota; class Thermotogae; order Thermotogales; family Thermotogaceae; genus JAGHBG01. The sequence goes on from JAMOOR010000108.1 coordinate 2,365, forward strand.
ACAAGGCTTGGTGTGCTAACGGAAAGGATTGCAAAGCCCGCTGTGCCTTTTGGTGGAAAGTTCAGGATAATTGACTTCACCATGAGCAACTGTGTTAACAGTGGAATATATACAATAGGTGTTCTCACCCAATACCGACCGCATATACTCTCAAAACATATCGGAATTGGAAAGCCGTGGGATCTTGATAGAAAAGATGGAGGGGTTGTCATACTTCCACCTTATCAGGGGAGTAAAGAATCTGATTGGTATAAAGGAACGGCGAATGCCGTTTATCAAAATATAGAGTTTGTGGATATGTACGATCCAGAGTACGTTGTGATTCTGTCAGGAGACCATGTATATGCAATG
>JAMOOR010000109.1 GCA_027065235.1 Thermotogaceae bacterium
TTTTTAAATCCTTTCTTTCCCATCCTTCTAAGAGTCTTTGATAAGCAAATCTCATACAGGAAGAAAAAGATCGCATAAGTTTTAAAACTCGGGTCCTATCTTCAAAAGATTCAAATTCTAAAAGACACTGAACTGTGATCAATTTTTTCTTCCTCTAAAAGTGTATTCCTGTAGATATCATAAAAACTTTTATGCACTTAAAGACACTCATTTGCTAATATACACTTTTTGTTAACTGTTTTTTACCTCCCTCACTCCTTAACAAGTTTTGCCAGAGTTTCCTCTGAAGCATAGGGTAAAACAACTTCTGTTTCCAAAAGCTTTAAAAACTTCAGAAGCCGCGAAGCCATGGAGTTATCCTTCTTACTCTTCTCCGCTTCCTGTTTAACCTGCTCCAAGCTTATCTCGCCACAGAACACCCTGTTGCAGAGCTCCGTAAATGGGAAGTACACTTTACCTCCCTCAAGCAAATAATCACCAAAGTTTTCTATCAATCTATCCAGCACAAGTTCAGCTATTCTAGTTCTCTTATGCTTTGACGGTAAAATCCTTATATTTCTCAAATCCATTATACCATCCCTCTGATAATCAAGCACAAGATCCAACATCTCATAGACACCAGAAAGAGCCTGTATTGAGGTCTCAGCTGGAATCAAAAGGCAATCAGAACATACCAATGAAGCAACCAAAAATGAGTTGAAATACGGAGGAGTATCAAAGATAACAACATCCGGATCTATATCAATAAGCCTTAGTATATGCCTAAACACTACAAGTTGTTTACCCATTTCTTTCAGTTTGTAATCGTAATGCGAAGAAACTACACAATTAGGCAACAACCAAAAAGGTTCTGTAGGGCTTTCGACAAACACCACGTTGTTCATCAAGATTTCATTACTCAAACTTCTATTTTCAAGAAATTCCCTAAGAACCACATGCATTCCCAGGGTAAGCCTCCCTCTCTCATCAAATAGATCTATCCTGTCTGAAAGCACTGCAGCACTCAATGTTCCCTGAGGATCAGCATCGACCAGGAACACCGTATATCCCCTATTTGCAAGATACCTAGCAAACAGCAACGACAGAGTAGTCTTACCAACTCCCCCCTTCATGTTCCCAACGGTTATTACCGTCATCGACTTTTCTCCTCTAAAAGTTTTCCAGCTTCATTCATTGCTGCTTTAGCAATCGGAGATTCAGCTCCTCTGTTCAAAAGTCTGTAAAAAGTCGCCCTGCTCATATCAAGCAGAGAACACACCTTTGAAGCAGGATAGGTACCGTAAGCAGCACATACAAAACCAATTTTCACCTCCTTCAAAACTTTCTTAGCTTCTGCATCAAGCATTCCCTCTCTACCTGCAAGTATCTCTTGAACCTCATATGGATCAAAGAAACAAGAAAGTGTCTGTTTCCACGCATAAAAAAGCTGATCTTCAATCATAGGCCTCATCACCGCAGAGCTACCATAAATACTTCCAACTATACCCAACATAGTGATTTCATCGATCGTCTTCACTTCCTTTAATAGCAAGGCAGTCACAAGTCTATGTAACTCTCTTACACTTGAAAAGGATATTTTCTCAACTACCTTTAAAGCATCTTCTGTAATGCTTCTTCCTTCCGCTTTTAGTTTTTCCTTGATATAGGTAATAACAAAATCAGAATCTGGCGGGTTAATAGACACGCATCCTGTCAAAGTAAGCCTTTGTGCAAGTCTGGGATGAACGTTTTGCCACATATCAGGTTTTACATCGCTTGTTACAATTACCTTGCGTCCCCTTGAAAGAGCTTGTTCAGTAAGTGAAAAGAAAACTTCCCTGACCGAACCCAACCTATCAGAGGTAAGAAATTGGAAATCATCTATGAAAATCCAATGACACTTGTTTACTATTCTGGCAATTGCATCCTGAACAGAGGATCTCTGAGAAAAGAGCTTTAGCACAAGGTCTATAAACGATTGTGCCCTGAAAAAGGCGACATTTTGTGCTTTAAACAGAACAGCCCAAGCAAAGCCTTGTATCAAATGGCTTTTACCTACACCGGTTCTACCATAAATAACAGCACCACAAGCTTCTTTAGGCCTGTTTACCACCCAGTTCAGGAGTTCATACGCCTCTCTATTGCAGGAAGCCACAACATAATCTCCAAGGGTATAAGAATGGTTTAGTGGATCACCTACAAGAATGCCCGTTTCAACTCCGAAGATTATGTCTTCTTTGTTATCCTTCGTTTCAGTTGTACGAGCAAGTCTATCAAACTCTTCCTTTTCAACAACTGTAATTTCTATTTTTTTTCCTAGCTTCTCCTCAAATTCATGTCTTCTTCTTTCAAGAACTTCTCTCAAAACCTCAAGGCAATATATCTTGACGCATTCCCTGCTGACTTCCGCGGGCAGGTACATTAGGTAGCTTTCCATTGCATTTCCAAGGAGATCCTTTAGCTTTACAATCTTTTCCATCTTGCGTGTTCCCGATACATGTCTCATGTAGTGTCTCATATTATTATTGTTATAGTCAATATATATTTTTATTAATTTTATAATAATAATAACCCCAAGATGAGACATCACATGAGACACAAAGCCAAGATTCGCGATGTAGCTTGATAGACACAGTTTACTAAGTTGCTTGGTTGCTGAAGCAGGAGTTGAGGTTTGATGAAAAAATTCCCTGTTAGCGCTCCAAAAAAGTAATAAAAATGT
>JAMOOR010000110.1 GCA_027065235.1 Thermotogaceae bacterium
ATTATTTTTCTATAGTACCTCTTTGCAGCCTCCATATTTCTCGATGAATCATAGGCATTTGGACCAATGTTGTAAGCTTTTATGGCCTTCTTAATATCATTGTATTTTTCGAGAAGGTATCTAAAATATAGAACCCCTGCCTCAATGTTCGAAGCAGGGGTTGTTAAATCCAATTCTCTTCTTGTTTTTTCAGAGAGCCATTTTGCTGTATCATCCATAACTTGCATAAGTCCTTTAGCTCCTAACGGTGATATTGCATTTTCTCTAAAGTTGCTTTCAACCCTTATAAACGCCATAACAAGGAGTGGATCTATATCCTGATTCTCCGCAATCTTTTTAACAACATCGTAATGTTTAAGTGGAAACAAATTCACAGCTTCATAAAGCATAAAGATAAACAAAATACTTAATATGACAGCAGCAAGCAACCTCATTTTTCCAGTTTTTTAAGCAATACCTCTTCGTATATTCTTTTGACTTTATCAAAATCAAAGTTTCCATGTGTTACAGCCAGATGTTTTGCTTTTGAAGTTCTTTCAGCCCATGTTTTTACTTCTTCTTCGGAAGCTTCTATATCTGCCTTATAAACTCCAACTTCTTTTAAAAAGCTTTCAAGTCCGTCAAGGCCACCAAAAACCTCTACAGCTTCTTCTACCTCTTCTTTAGCCTCTTCGCTCATAACTTTTAAAGTCTCAACAAGAAACATACCCGTAGCTTGGCCATGTTTTATCCCTTTGAATGTTGTAACAGGATAACCAAAAGCATGATTCACAGTTGTTCCAGCTTGCGCTATGACCATACCTGCCAAGGTAGATGCGTACATCATCTTTTCCCTGTACTCAAAATTCTCAGGATTTTCCATTGCTTTTGGAAGGTAATCTTTTATAAGAGCTATAGCCTTTTTTGCTAAAAGCTTTACAAATGGACTTGACCTTTTTGAAACGTACCCTTCAACAGCGTGAGACAGTGCATCTATACCAGTTGACATAATAAGATGGTCCGGCATAGTAACGGTGTATTTTGGATCAGCAAAAGATAGTGTTGGAAATGTAAAAGCTGTTCCAAAACCACCTTTGTTGCCATTATCGTCCGTTATAACGGAATATTGAGTAACTTCACTTCCGGTACCAGAAGTTGTTGGAATCGCAACAACTGGTAGCATTTTAGAGTATTTCTCCGTATCAAACACCTCTGGAACTTTCAGCTCTGGGTTTGCTAAAAGAACTGAAAATGCTTTGGCAAAATCCATAGGACTTCCTCCACCAAGTCCAATGATGAAATCAACTTTTTCTCCCTTGTACTTTGAAAGGGCATCCCTTAACATATCAAAGGATGGATTCTCTTTAACTTCATCGTATATTTCGTACTCTATTCCAAGTTGTTTTAAAACATTTTCAAGATCATCCAAGGAACCGTTTTTCTTTGAGCTCTTTCCCGTTGTGATGACACATTTCTTTCCAAGACTTTTGATAAGTTTCCCATTTTCCAAAAGTGAATCCTTCCCAAAGAAAAGTTCAACAGGTTCGTAAAACCTCCACATCACATCTCAATCCCCCTTCTTGCCTGTATTCCTTTTTGATAATAATGTTTCACTTCTTTCATTTCTGTTACAAGATCAGCAATTTCGATGAATTCTTGGGGAGCATATCTTCCTGTAAGTATGAGTTCAACATTATCAGGCTTTGATTTTATAACTTCCATGACTTCCTCGACACTAAAAACTTTCATGTATACAGAAACATTCACCTCGTCTAATATAACAACATCGTAACCCTCTTCAAAGGCTTTTAAAGCTCTTTTAAGGCCATTTCTTGCAAGCTCTTTGACCTCCTCAGAAGGCTCACCAATTATAAACTCTTTCGTTCCATAAAGCTCATATTCTATTCCAAGTTTCTTAAAAGAAGAATGTTCGCTATACTTTTGCCCTTTTAAAAACTGGATTATTATAACCTTTAATCCAGCTCCAACCGCCCTCATTGCAAGCCCAAAAGCCGCTGTAGACTTGCCCTTACCATTCCCAGTGTAAACTTGGATGTAACCTTTTTCCATCTAACATCCCCCCACGATCATAATTTCTCATATTCGAACAAAATGACGTTTCTCTCTTTTTTGGAGAACTCTGCTCCTATAAGATAAATTTCTTTGCATTTTCCCGTGTACTTTTCGTGGTATTTCTTCTCTTTTATCTGCTCAAGTGCCTTCCCTTCCACTTCGTCCACCACTTTGAACTCAAATATGTAACATTTACCATCAAACTTCACAGTCAGGTCTATCCTTCCTTTATTCGTTACATCTTCTGCCCTCGTTTCTAAACCAAGCGCCGCTATGTATGCATAAAATACCGAGCTGTAAAATCCTTCATATTCACTTATGTTGTTCCTCCTGTACCAATCATTTGGTATCGAGGCGAATAAACTTTCCATACCTTCCTTTAACTTTTCTAAATCTGCTTTCTCAAACGCTTCATATACTACGTCAAGACCCCTTTCCTTGTCCATCAAGTCCATGAAAGTATTCAATAGATAGTTGTTAAAACTCATCTTTACCTCAAGATTTGGCCAGCTCAGGATGTATCTGTTCAGGTAGCCCCTTCTTTTCTTTTCCACTATCGTTAAATATCCTGTTTGAAACAGCAGAGTTTGAGGGTATATCCTGTCTACATCGAAACTTTCTAGTATTTCATCTCCGACTTCGAAGTTT
>JAMOOR010000111.1 GCA_027065235.1 Thermotogaceae bacterium
AAGCTTTTCAGAGAAGAGTTTTTTCCCTATATCTTCCTTTTTAAGGAAAGAGGACTTCTTATAGACAACCTCGCCGGAAAATGACCACATTCCATAGTTAAAGAGCATTGCTATAGTCTCAGGTGAAAAAATTATATCGTAAACCCCCGTTCTTTCTACCTCTGCCCCAAGCCCTCCAACGGCCTCTTCTGCAGCTTCTATAGCGACTTCGTAAGGGTCAAAGCTCTTTAAACTCCTCGCTATTCTGAACTTATACCCCATGCTGCCGCCCTTCTCATCGACTGCACTGCACATTATGAAAACTTGTGCCATGGATGTTTTCTCGTGCTTGTTAACCCCTTTGGTGGTTGCAACTTCAACTTCTTCCGTTGATATGGTTGCAGAGGCTCCTCTTATGAATTTTATCCTTGGATCGTAATTTTTCGCCTTTTCAACAAGGCCGAGGGATATTTCTTTAAGCTTTGCAAGGTCGTACTCTTCCACGCTCTCGTCATAGAGCCCTTCAACAGGTTCAAATTCGACCTCGTCTGATACCACATTTCCATCGTCCGCTTCAGTGAACTTAGCCATCTCAACGGCCGTTTCTACAGCTTCTTTTAAGCTCTCCTCTGTAGGGTTTGCAACGCTGACAAAGGCTTTCTTTCCATCTAAAAAGGCTACTATACCAATCCCTTCTGTGATTCTCTCGAAGATTCTTTCAGGACCTTCTATGGTTGAAGATACACTTCTGTTTTTATTGGATATCCTATAAACAAGCCCTTCTGCTCCTTTTTTCTTCAAAAGATCAATTACCATCTCCACCATACACATCCCTCCTAAAAATTCTCCTGCCATTATCCTATCTTAACAGATGACATAAGCTCTTTTGCAATTTCTATATACCTATTGGTGTTTTCCTCTTTTTTAGATTCTGCGAAAATCCTCACGATAGGTTCCGTCCCGCTGGCCCTTATAAGAACCCATCCGTCTTCAAACCATATCTTTGTACCGTCGGTTGTTTCCACTTTGTATCCTTTCTCTTTTGCAAGTTCTGCAACTTTTTCAACCACTGCTTTTCTATCTCCCTCCATGTGAATCTTAGTCTTTATCTGGTGATAATACGGGAGTTCATTTAAAAGCTCTGAAAAGCTCTTCCCCGACCTTGCAAAAGCTTCAACTATAAGGGCAGTTGTCATCGCTCCATCTCGTCCGAGGACAAAGTCCGGGAATATGACTCCCCCGTTTTCCTCACCACCGACGACTCCGCCCCGTTTTAGAAGTTCTCCCGTAACAACAAGATCTCCGACTTTTGTTCTAACGACTTCCACACCGAACTCCTTTGCAACATCATCAATAACGAGCGATGTCGCAACAGTTGTGACAACCGTGCCTTTTTTCCTTTTCAAAGTCTCTCTTTCTGCAAGTGCAAACGTTCTATCACCTTGTATGAACTCCCCTTTTTCATTGATGAATACCGCTCTGTCAGCGTCTCCATCCTGAGCAACTGCAAAGTCCACATCTATACTTTTGACAATTTCTACCGTGCTTTTTAAATTCTCTTCATTTGGTTCTGGGCTTCTCCATGAAAACTTGCCCGAAGGATGAGCATTAACGCTTAAAACCCTGCATCCAAGCTCTTCCAGTATATAAGGCAATGTGAAAGAGCCCGCACCGTTCCCCATATCAACCAGTATTTTTGGCTTTACACTACTTATAAGGTTTTTGTCTACCTTACTGATTATCTCATTTATATATTCATCTCTTATATTGTATTGTGTTAACTTTCCCAAGTCTTTCCATGAAACTGTTTCGAATTTCCCTTCAAAGAGGATATCTTCTACGATCTTTTCATTTTCTCTTTTAAGTCCCATACCATTTCCCTCAAGAAGTTTTACTCCATTAAACTCCGGTGGATTATGAGATGCCGTTATTACAACTCCTCCATTTAGGTTGAGTTTTCTACATCCGAACTGAACAGCCGGGGTCGGTACTATCCCGAAATCTACTACGCTAGCCCCGCTCTCAAGAAGTGCAGAGATGGCAGCATTTTTTAAGGATTCTCCTGACAGCCTCGTATCTCTTCCAATTGCCACCACCGGCCGCTGAACCTTACTTTTTAGATAAGTTCCAAACGCCCTGAGTAATTTGTGAACAAACTCCGGGTTCATCTTATCTGGAAAGACTCCTCTTACGCCAAATGTCCCAAATATCCTACCCATTCATACCAGCTCCTTTAAAAACTCCTTTGAAGTTCCCGTACAGACTATTTTGAAAACGTGTATTTTTCCTTAGTTGAGTATTACCAAAAAGATTTTATCACAATAAAAAACTCCTCTTTTAGGAGCTTGCTTACTATGAGCAGTTTAATTTTTGATATTCTCAAAACCAGGGTAACTATTCAAAATTTCTCCACGTTTAGCTTTATATTCTTTCCGCAAAAGGCTATCCCAAAACCTATTACCTTATATCCTAAGGTCTTCATCTTTGCGTAATATTTCCTTTCTTTTATTTGATTTAAGGCTTCCTTGGCTTTTTTATCAACTTCGACTTTTTTATCCGCTCTTTTAACCTCAATAACAGCTGCGTATTGCCCGTAGCTTTTATCCTTTGGGTATATAACAACGTCCAGCCTTCCATACCCACTTTCCATCTCACTCTCTACAACATATTCATTTACCGCTATCGCAAGCATGCCAAGTAAAAAGCCTTTGTAAAA
>JAMOOR010000112.1 GCA_027065235.1 Thermotogaceae bacterium
GCTTGAGAGTTCTGTAAGTGTTTTCTCTGCTTCTATGCTCAATCTCCTCGCACGTTTTCCCTCCGCTAATGCTATTAACGGCGCTGATGTACAAGAGATAGAAGCTTTCTTTAAAGGTAGAGGTAGAACTCCAAAGATAAGCGCTAAAGATATTAAAGCTTTGGCTAAAGAGTCTATTGGAACTGCTACGAAGGCTACAGAAAAGGTGCTCTCTATGACGATTAAGGAGATTATCTTCATAAACAAAGAGATTGAAGAGATAGGAAAGCTCATGAAGGAATTTGTGGAACAGCAGGATGAAGAAAAAGGAGAAAGTTTTTCTGTGAAAGAATATATTGATATCTTCAAATCTATACCTGGCATCAGCGATATTATAGCGATGCAGTTTATATCTGAAGTTGGAGATATCAGGAGATTCAAGGATGTGGGAAAACTTGTTGCGTATGCTGGGGTAGACCCAAGTGTGTATCAATCCGGTAAATATGAGGGGAGAGGTGGGAGAAGCAAAAGAGGTAATAGACATCTTAGAAGGGTTCCGTGGATTATAGCGACAAGTGTTGTGTTGCATAATAAACAGATAAGGGAGTATTTAATTATGTCTAACTATGCTTTTACACAGTTATCGGGAAAGTCCCAGGTTGTGCACAAGCTTTTGAGGATTACTTTTGCTATGCTTTCTTATAAAAGAGCTTATATTCCTCTCCCATCTAATAATTTCTCATAGTTGACTACTATTTTACTCTCCAGTTTTTCAGGGGAGCGGTATATCTCCTTTCTTTTTGTTTCCTTCGGTAGGGGCTCTCGTCCCTTTTCTCATTCCCCCACAGACACATTTAATTTTACACTACCTCGCGATAGAATTGTTATTTGAAGCTTCCTTCAATGAAGATGGAGGGAAGCACCTAAAAACAAAATCTTGAGATAGCATCAGCATTTATGATAAATATGATAAAAATGAAAAGAGGTGGGTGAAATGAAGTTTTTCGGAATCAACTTTCACAAAGGAGAATTTGTTGAAAGGTTTCAAGATGCTATTGTAAGGTGGTCTGTCGAAAAAATAAAAGATGGTTGGATCGTAAGGGGATCTGCCAAAGGGAGACTGGAAGGAATTGAAGTTGCAAGGTTTAAAGCACCCGAGGTTACCTTATCGGGAGGCTGGCAATCCTGGAGCGTGGTTGACGCAAAACCGCCAAAGAAAAAATCTTTGAAATCTCAATGGCATGCCAAGGATTCCCCTGTGTTTTTTGACGATCCAGTTGGAGATTACTATATAGCAGGTGAGGGTTTTATTGCAGGCTTTCTATCCTCTCGGATAGGTCATCCGTACTTCAAGCTTGAGGACGACGAAATTGTAGCTTATATACACTATTTTGGAGCAGAATTTGATGACTACATCCCCATCGAACCTTTTGTTTATCTTGAAGGGAAAGATATTTCCCACCTCTTGGAATTTTATTCTTCCTTAGTAGCACAAGAGAATGAAGCAGCAGTTAGAAAAAGACTTATAAAGGGTTGGTCGAGCTGGTATCAATACTTCTTAGATCTTAGCTGGGAAGATGTATTGAAAAACCTGAAGGCTGCAAAAGAATGGGACTTTGATGTCTTTCAAATAGATGATGGCTATGAGAGCGATATTGGAGATTGGCTCAAGGTAAAAGAGGGCTTCCCATCAATCGATGTTATAGCTACAACAATTGAAGATGCCGGATTTACACCGGGTATATGGGTGGCTCCTTTCATAGCTTCGGAATCTTCAAAGGTTTTTAACGAGCATCCGAATTGGTTTGTTAAGGAAAATGGAAAGCCTATGGTTATCTTTAAAAACTGGGGAGAAAATATATATGCCTTTGACCTTACAAAAGAAGGGGCTTTAATCCATATAGAAAATATCTTTTCTTCTTTGAAAAAAATGGGATTCAAATTTTTCAAGATAGATTTTGTATATGCAGGAGGAGTTCCGGGAGAAAGAGAGAAGAATGTTACTCCAATTCAAGCTTACAGAAGAGGGCTTGAAGTTATCAGGAATGCTGTTAAAGACGCCACAATTCTTGGGTGCGGTGCACCGATTCTTCCATCTGTGGGATTTGTTGATGCAATGAGAATAGGTCCAGATACGGCGCCAAATTGGGAGGGCCATATGGATCTTTGCGCAAGGTGTGCTATCAAGAACGCTGTAACAAGGTATTACTTCAACGAAAAGCTGTGGCTGAACGATCCTGACTGCCTTCTCCTTCGAAAGAAAAAATCAAATCTTAAAGAAGGCCAGATAAAGCTTTATGGCTACACATCGGCTCTTTTATCAAATGTTCTTCTTGTGAGTGACGATCTTGAGCTTTTAAACGAAGAAGATAGAGAATTTTTCAAGTTTCTTCAAAAGCTAAAGCCTTTCAAAACATCCGTTGAAAACATACTCTCCACAGATGACAATTACACGATACTGGCATCGGGAACAGATTATGGAAATGTGAAATTAAATATCGATTTAAATACTGGAAGATATCAAATAGAGATGGAAGGAGAAAACATGCTTAAAAAACGGCAAGTTAGAAGGGAAGACGGGAGGATTTTTAATTTCTATGAGGAGGGTTGAATATGCAAGAACTCCGATACAATCCAATAACTGACGAGTGGGTTATAGTGTCTTCTTCCACACAAAAAAGACCTGTCAG
>JAMOOR010000113.1 GCA_027065235.1 Thermotogaceae bacterium
TAAGGAGAAGGATTCTGACTATTACGACAATATGGTGACTTTTATGAGAAACCTTTTAACAGCTGCTCTTAAAGACAATGAGTATTTAGAGTTTGGAATCTTAACGGGAGTGTATAGGGTCGCAAAAGAGTCAATATTTTCAGGGCTTAATAATCTCGCTGTTTACACCATCTTTGAAAATTCCATAACTGACAAATTCGGATTTACGGAGGAGGAAGTCTCCGAAATTTTAAAGCACTTTGAAATTGATACAAAGGAAGATAGAGAAATCATTAAAAAATGGTACAGCAACTATAGAATAGGAAATAGAGAAGACTTGTACAATCCATGGAGCATATTGAACTACATATCAAGCAGATTAATGGGACTGCAGCCTTCTGATGCTTCTCAACCCTATTGGACAAACACCTCTTCAAACGATCTAATCATAAAGCAAATAGAAACCAACCCAGTGGTTAAAGATAGCATAGAGGAATTGCTAAGGGGAGAAGAGATAATCGTAACACTTGATCCGTGGCTTTCTTTAAGGGAACTTGAAGATGATCCCAACGGTGTTTGGACGCTCTTTGCCTCAGCTGGGTATATAACAGCTAAGAGAGTAGATATAAATAGATACTACATAAAAATTCCCAACGAAGAACTACTCTTTTTCTTCAAAACGAGCGTGATGAAATGGCTTCAAAAAGCCACAAAATCGATGGCCATAAGCAAGATGATGAACAGTCTCTACGATTTAATTAAAGAGGGAAAGTATGAAAAGTTCAAAAAGAATCTGGAAGATTATATGAGAAACATACTAAGCTATCACGATTTGGGCTTTGAAGATTCAGAACATGTATACAAAGCTTTTTTGCTCGGAATACTTTCGATAGCTATTAATGGCTTTGAGGTTGAAAACGAAATGGAGAGCGGCTACGGCAGACTTGATGTAGCTGTGTATCCAAAAGAAAAAAGATATGGAAAATACGCTGCTGTATTTGAGATAAAAAGAGCAGACAGTGAAGAAAAACTCGAAGAAGCAGCGAAACAAGTTCTAAAACAAATAAAAGAGAAAGAATACAGATCAAAATTAGAGTTCAAAGGATACAAGGTGATAGGTTTTGGGATTGCATTTTGCGGCAAGCGAGCAGAAACTGCTGTTGAAATCTTATAAAAGCTCTTTTAATCTCTTTTTGCATGAATCACCACAAAGGAGGAATCATATTTGAAGAAAGCTTTAGTTCTGTCGGGTGGTGGAGCAAGAGCTCTTGCCCATATAGGTGCGCTTAAGGCTTTAGAAGAACTTGGATTCAAGCCAGATATAATTGTTGGCGTCAGTATGGGTTCATTGATAGCGACATCCTACAGTCATTTTATGGATGCGAAGATCTTAGAGAAAAATGCCAACGCTTTTATGGAAAGGTACGGAATGAATTTAAGTTACGATAAATTTTTAGAGGGGAGTTTCAACAAACTTGTTGTAAAATTTGGTTGCTGGTATATGAACACTTTCTCCGGAATAAAGCTTTTAGCCAACAGACTAAAAAAACTTCCGCATTTTAGAGATGTAAAGTTTAATGTTGATCTATATTTAACCGCAACCAATTATGAAACGGGCGAAATAGTAGTTCTTCATCCTCCAGAGGATGATGTGGAAATTTCACTCAGGGCAAGCATGGCTCTCCCTGGAATAGTGCCCCCGGTTGAATACAAAGGGAAGATCTTGGGAGATGGAGGCATAGTGGATAATCTACCTACAGCTGTGGCGAGAGATTTGGGAGCAGACTTTGTTATAGCACTTGACTGCTCTTCCAACAAAATTATAAAGAAACTGGATTCGGGGAATGCAACTCTTTTGGCAATAGATGCGTACAGAGGTATAAAGATGAGGAATCATTCAGCGACATTAGCAGATATTTATGTTAATTATGACCTTGGAAATATGGATACTCTTGAATTTTTAAGAGGGAAATGGGCAATAGAGAAAGGTTATGAAACGATAAAGGAACTTTTTAAAGGTGGTGAGCTGCCGTGGAATGGAAGATAGATATAGGAGTTTTAAAAAAGAAGAAAAGGATTGTTCTTGAAGGAATTTTTGATCTCGATTACTTGGAATTAGATATGGGAAAGATGCCCATTCTAGAACCAGTAAAGGTCAAGATAGTGATTGCGAGGGCGAAAGATGGAGTAGCGGTTGGTGGTTATGTAAGAACAGCCATAGAACACCCTTGTACAAGGTGTTTAACGCCAGTTAGAGTGGAGATAAACGGAACGATAGAGGCGCTCTACTTACCAGAGAGCTTCCAAAGCGAAACAAAAGAAGTGGAACTTGAAAACCTCAGAAATGTGATATACTATAAAAACCCGGTGATAGATTTAACAGACCGGATAATTGAGGCAATGGTGCTTGAAGTTCCCGAGCAGGTTTTATGTAAACCGGATTGCAAGGGTTTATGTCCATATTGTGGTATAAATTTGAATGAACACCCAGATCATGTATGTGATAAAGCACCAAAGTTTGATGTTGCGAATAATAAATTTGCTGTATTAGAAAAGTTTAAAGAAAAACTTCGGGAGGGATGAAAAGTGGCGGTTCCAAAACAGAAAAGGTCAAGAAGTAGAACTCACAAAAAGAGAGCAAAGATCTACAGAGCTATATCTGTAGCTATGGAAA
>JAMOOR010000114.1 GCA_027065235.1 Thermotogaceae bacterium
AGATATGTGGATATACTGACAAAGTCACCCTCTATGGAGGCATTTTTCACATCTGCCTTGCATGCTATAAGGACTACATTCCCATCTATCTGACCATTTAAGTATATTTTTGAGAATATCGCCACAAGATCTCCTTTTATCTTTCCCTTTATATCCCCTTCTCCGTCTATGATCACAACAGAATTGTTGAACTCTTCATTTTCTTCAAGTATGAATTTTTCAAATAAATTTTCCTCTTTTTTATTTTTATAGGGCTCTGCTATCATCCGTTTCACCCCTTATAATTTGAACATCTGAAAAGTTTTCTTCTATTTCATAGGAATCTTCCACAATGATTTTCCCATTCCCGGAAAGCTGGTCACATACAAGGGTTTTCAGATGAACCAATCCGTTTACAAGAAGCGAATCTGCTTCTAATTTGTTGCAATAGAGTTTCCCATATATTTTTGCTACATCCGCTGAAACATTGTAAGCTATCATTTCTCCTTCATTTTCCACTGTTAGAAATTCTGCAGATACATCCTTTCCGGTGAATTTCGAGCTAACGGTCATTATCTCAACGGATATGTCTTCCTTTTCATTTCTTGGAGAAGAAACATTGTAGCTTTCGTGCTTTTTTCCCTTCTTCCCCGGAAAAACTTTTATGCCAAGCCCGCCCATAGCCAAAGATACGACATTCATAATTCCGCTTGCGAGGAATTTGGACATCCTTACAGTATCGCCCGACACAACAGGGAGTTTTCCTGAATATTTAGAAGCCATAAGCACAAGGTCACCGTGAACTTTCCCGCCATTAAAAGAAGCTTTCCCACCGAGTACGGCTAAGTCCCCCATGACTTCTCCTGAAAAATCCAAATCACATTTGATAAGCACTACATCACCATTAACTGTTCCGTGTATAATAGCTTTGGAGGAAGATAGTACAACATCTCCAGAAACGATGTCATTTTCGTTTACTATAAAGGTTTCTCCATAGTCAGAGTTATCTGAAGATTCTTCTTTCTTTTCTTCTTTCTTTTTGAAAAATCCCTTTTTCTTCTTTTCTTTCTTCTCTCTCTCTTTTAAAGCTTTTATAAGCATCTCGGCTTCTTCCTGCGTGATTTCTTTATTCGCCACAGCTTCAAGAATCTTCTTGATATCGTCAAACATATATATCGCCCCCCTTTTTTATTAAATTCTCATGAAAGAGCAGCAAATCATCCAAAGAAGAAAGTAATAATTTTTCATAAAATTCACCCCCTCTTCTTTAGAATTCTCAGCGCATCATCTATGGAGATCTTTCCTTTCTTTAGCATCTCAAACAAATCCTTTTCTTCTAACTCTTCTTCTTCCTCCGCCTCACCATCTTTTGGAAGCGGTTCAAGCCCCATTTTCTCTATAATCTTTTCAAGTCTTCCCCTTAATGCGAAATAACCTTGCTTTGTGTATCTTTCAAGCTCTTTTAAGTTTCCTTTTGCTCGAAAAAAGAGAATTACAAATTCCAGTTCCTCTTCACTTAGAAAATCAAAAGGGCTTGGTTTGAACCTTCCCCTGACGGTTACATCATCTTTATCGCATCTGAGTTCTGTGACAATCATTTCTTTTCCGCATACTGGACACCTCGGTAACATTTTTTATCCACCTCCGCAAAATATTTTATATCCTATCCAAAATATTTGTCAAGTAATCCAAATTTTTAAAAATGCCTTCCAAACAATTTTACTCGTACAAAAAATTACGACTCTGTTTTAATATAAAAAGCGGAAGACGATTAAGACACCAGGAGGGGATGAATATGACTTTTGAAAACTTCATAATAATCACACCTTCTGAAGCATTAAACTCTGGAACATTGGTTATTGAGGAAGGAATCGTAAAATCTGTTTCATTAAGTGAAGGGGAAGAAGGAAAGGGATATATAGTACCCGGTTTCGTTGATACCCATATTCACGGATGCTGCGGATACGACACGAACGATGGAACAGCTGAGGCGCTTCTTGAAATGAGCAAAGAGCTTGTAAAGTTCGGCGTAACTTCCTTTATTCCAACAACGGTAACGGCTTCAAAAGAAGATCTCATAAAAGTAGCAAAAGCCGTTGCAGAAGCTATGAAAGTGCAGAAAAAAGAGTTGAATGGTGCAAGAATCCTGGGGCTTCATCTTGAAGGTCCTTATATAAATGTGGAAAAAAAGGGCGCTCAAAATCCTGAGTACATAAGAAAACCAGACTTTGATGAGTTCATGGAAATTTGGAAGGCTGCAGAAGGGAATATCCTTGAGATAACCGTGGCCCCGGAGGTAGAGGGGGCAAAGGAATTCATAAGTAAAGTAACTGAAATGGGTGTCGTAGTGCAGCTTGGACACACCAACGCCACCTATGAAGAGGCAAAAAGTGGCATTTATTCGGGCGCTTTGAAAGCCACGCATCTTTTCAACGGGATGAGGTCGTTCCACCACAGGGAAGCTGGTGTCGTTGGAGCATGTCTTGAAAGTCAGCAAGTATTCGTTGAAATGATCTGTGATCTTGTTCATCTTTCAGAACCTGTTATAAGGCTTGTTTACAACCTTGTTGGTAAAGAAAGAATGATGCTTATAAGTGACGCTATAAGCGCTACAGGCCTTGAAGATGGAGAATACATACTAGGAGGTCTTGAAGTAGTAGTTAAAGACG
>JAMOOR010000115.1 GCA_027065235.1 Thermotogaceae bacterium
ATTCAAGCCCTTTGGCTTGGTGAATTGTGGATAGCATAACCTTGTCGTGTTCGTTGATTTCTCTATCTGATTCTACGCCCTCCGCCGTTGTTATATCGGATAGGAACCTTTCTAAATTTTCGTATCTTGAGGCAAGGTCGCTGAGCTTTCTAACGTCTTGTGTCCGTTCTTCTGCATCTTCGTATCTGTAACTGAGATATTCTTCATAAAAGTCATCCATCAGAAAATCTATCATCTCACCTGGATTTTGCATATCTTTCATGTTCTCAAGTATCTCTTTCAGTCTATGAAGACGTGTTCTTCTTGAACTTCTCACAGCATCTATCGCATCAAGGTAGCTCACGCCCGATTGAATATATCTTGATACGGTGTCGGCAAGCTTTGAAGCTGTTTTGTCTCCCACGCCTTCGAAGAGCTTTGAAACCCTGACCCAAGAAACAGCATCCAGAGGATTCAGAACTATTCTTAAGAAAGCAAGGACATCCTTTATGTGAGCAAGTTCCACAAACCTAAGGCCTGATAGTATTCTGTATGGGATCCCTCTTGAAGCTAATTCCATCTCTATCCTCATTGAAAATTTGTGAGTTCTGTAAAGGACAGCTATATCGGAGAATTTCAATCCCTCTTCAACAAGCTCCTCTATCCTCTGACCAACAAATTGCGCCTGCTCTTCTTCATCAAAAGTTTTAACAACAACTGGCTTTTCACCACCCGGCCTGACTGCTTTTAAAACTTTTGGAACAGATCTTGTTGGTATAAGAGCGTTAACAAGATCAACAATGCTTTGAGTACTCCTGTAGTTGGTCTGTATTCTGAAAATTCTCGTTCCAGGAACATTGATGAAGTCTTCAACATTTTCAAATCTTGCTCCACGGAATGAATAAATGCTCTGAGCATCATCTCCTACAACGAATATATTTCCATGTTTCGATGCAAGCTCTTCAACTATCATATATTGAACCTTATTCGTATCCTGGAACTCATCAACCAATATCCACTCAAATTGCTCTGAAAGTCTTTCTTTAACCTTTGGTTTTTCTTGAAGAAGCCTTAAGGTGTTGACAAGAAGGTCATCAAAATCCATTACATTCTGCTTTTTCTTTTCAATAGAATATTCTGCCAATATCTCGCTTATTATTTCGTAGTTATCCAATAGCATAGGGTTCTTTCTCTTTATCGCCGTCGAAAGATCGGATAGTGTGTTCATCATATAGGAATTTATCGAAACGAGAACTTCAGGGTGGGGGATGAGTTTTTTCATCTCAGATGGCATCCTTGAGAGCACTCTTGACCTTACAAGTCTCATCAGATCTTTTGAATCGTCCCTATCTAATATGGTGAAGTTGTTGTCGTATCCTATATGCTGTGCGTATTTTCTTAGGAAAAGGTTGCATACAGAGTGAAAAGTTCCCGCAACCATTTCGTTGAGATCACGTCCAGTAACTTGACGAGCCCTTGAGATCATCTCCTTTGCTGCAGCCTTTGTGAATGTCATAAGAAGGATCCTTTTTGGCGAGACGCCACCCGATATCAAGTGAACTATCTTATAGGTTACAACGCGGGTCTTTCCAGAGCCAGGTCCCGCTATTATTATCGATCTTCCTTCAGAATTTAGAACAGCGTTTTGCTGCTCTTCATCTAATTTCTCGTAAATGTTTTGTGGAACTGCTCTTGGAACTATTTTATATTTTTTCACTTTATACAACATCTCCTCTTTTAACGAACTGGACGGTTATTATTGAAAGTATGAAAAACACACCAGCAAAGATCATGAGTGAAGGGTATCCTGCCTTGTCGATAAAAAATCCGGAGAGCGGAGGAGCAATGATGTTAGCTGCCATGGAAAAGAAGTAATAAAGCCCTGTGTATCCACCAACCTTTTCCTTTGTCGTCATGTCAACGACCATCGGCAAGGAATTTACATTCACCATTGCCCAGCCGAATCCTCCCACCATGAAAAGAAGCATAAGAGAAACGAGATTTTTCATAACGAGTGCTACAAAAACCATTATTGTAACTATTATGAGCCCTACGGTGATCGTTCTTTTCCTTCCTATTTTGGAGCCTATAAATCCGGCCGGGATTGAGAATATCATGAAGGAAAGAGAGAAAAATCCAAGAATTAGGGCTCCTGTGCTTTCTTTCATTCCAAGGTAGAACTTTGCATAGCTTGTAAAGAATGTTTCTATAGAGTTGAAAGCGACGAACCAAAAGAGAATTGAAAGAAGAATGAATAGAAGAGATTTTTCCTTTGAATGGAAGACATCTTTCAAATTCTCTGTTAGAGATGAAAAACTCTTTTTAAACGAGAAGTCTATCTTTCCACCTTCAGCAGGTCTTCTGAATTCCTCAGGTTCCTTTATGAAAAGTACAACGATGAGATTGGCAACAAGCATGATCAGAGCGCCTATGATGAACAAAAGAGCAGGGCTCATGTCGTATATTATTTTTCCAACAAAATAAACCATAAGGGCTCCAAGTCCTCCCATAAGATTAACGATCCCGTTGGCTTGGCTTCTATATTTTGAAGGAGTTATGTCGGGCATAAGAGCTATAACTGGTGAGCGGAAAAGCGCCATAGCGAAGTTCATGACTATTATCGTATACATCATCCATGGAAGAACGCTCATGGCGTAGCTTTGTGAT
>JAMOOR010000116.1 GCA_027065235.1 Thermotogaceae bacterium
GAATAAAAGATTATATTGAAGGTTGGATTAAAACTTGCAAGTTGTGGAAGCTTCCTATCGATGAAGATAAATATCAAAAGTTTCTTAAGAAGGATATAAACAAAGTTCCATTTCCGGATGAATGGACGATAGGCGTCTCTGGCCATGTTCCAGGATCAGTATGGATTAAAATAGACGAGCTTCTATATACAGGAGACATAAATCCTTCCTCTCCATCGTTTGATGTAGATCATTTGCCGAAAGCGAAAATTCTAATAATGGATATGGCCTATGGTGATGAAGAGCTTCCCGGACCTGAATTTTTGCTAAATATAATCGAAAAGAACAAAGATAAAAGAATAATAATGCCTCTTCCGCCATTTGGAAGATCTCAAGAAATCCTCGATTTTCTTCTTAAAAATGGCGTGAATCCCATCTTTGTAGACGAGGTTATTCTCAAAAATTACAAAGGAAAGTTTGAAAACAAAGACATTACAGGATATCCAACGGGAATTTACCTTGCATGTGACGGAATGATGACATCTGGAAAATCTCTGGAACTTTTTAAAAAGTTCGAAAACGACAAAGACACATTATTTTTAATAACAGGCCATGCAGAAGTTGGCACACCCGCCCATGATATATTGAAGAAAAACGGAATCAGAATCATTTGGAAAATTCATCCTTCACCACCAGAATGCATTGAAATAGTCAAAAAAGTTGAGCCAGAAGTCGTTATTCCATTTCATTCTACTTTTGAAAGCGCTAAAAAGACTTTGAACAAGATAGAAAAACTTGGAGTAAAAGTTCTGAGGCCGAGAATAGGGGAGGTAATAAAAGTATGAAAAAAACCTATGAATGCATCGCAAAAGAGATGGAAAAGCTTTATGAGAAAAAAGTTGGAGATGGAGACATGGAACCTATAGTTTTGGAAATTAACGGAAATTCAATTGGAAGAATAAAAGATGGCGATGCTGTTGTATTTGCATGCCGGCGCGGAGAGAGGGAAATACAATTAACTGAACCGTTTGTTTTAGATGATTTTAGCGAATTTCCAACGGTTAAATTCTCAGATCTTCTTTTCATAACTTTGATAAACTATGATGACAGGTTTAGAGAAAGGGTTAAAATCGCATTTGACTTTCCGCCGATCTCTGAGACGCTTGCTGAAGTTTTGTCAAAATCTGGGTTGAAACAACTTCATGCTGCTGAGTCTGAAAAATACGCCCATGTTACATTCTTTTTCAATGGAAGAAGAAAGAAACCCTTTGAAGGAGAAGAAGATCTGCTTGTGAAATCTCTCGATGTAGATGATGTTTCAAAAGTTCCAGAGCTTTCCGTTCACGAACTTGCAAGTGCTGTGGCAGATAAACTAAGCGAGAAAAAATACGATTTTGTTCTTGTAAACCTTGCAAATGGTGATGTGATAGGGCACATCCCTGATATGGATGCTAAGATTGAATGTGTAAAACATGTAAGTACGGCTTTGGAGAAGATAGTAAAGACTGCTTTGGATAACCATTACGCAGTTGTTATAACTGCTGACCATGGACTTATAGAACTTGGTATGCTTTCACTTAACCCACCTGTGCCCAACCTCGGCCATACCACAAATCCTGTTCCGATGTTCGTTCTTCTTCCGGACGGGGAAACTTCTTTGAAAAAAGAAGGAAGACTTGCGAATGTAGCCCCAACAGTGCTTGAGATTATGGGGATAAACAAACCTTCTTTCATGGATCATGAATCCATGTTGCTGAAAAAACCGGATAAAAATTACCCTGTGCTTCTTATCGTAGTAGACGGCTGGGGAATAGGCCCAAACGACAAAAGAAATCCAATATATGTGGCAAAGCCAAAGTTCTGGACGGAACTTTTTGAAAAGCATCAGTATGCAAAGCTGTCTGCTTCAGGAGAGGATGTAGGTTTACTTCCTGGAAGGCCCGGAAATTCCGAAGCCGGACATACAAACATAGGTGCTGGGAGAATAGTTCTCCAAGATGAAGTGGTTATAGAAAAAAGTCTGGAGGATGGAAGCTTTCCAAAAAAAGAGGCTTTTCTTGACGCATATAAAAGAAAAAGAGTTCATATCATTTCAATGCTATCAAAAAAGAGCTCTCACGGAACATACGAATATGCTTTGAAAATACTGCAAGAAGCTAAAAAAAGAGGTGTTGAAGAGGTATATATTCATTTCATACTAAACAGACATGGAGTTGAAGGGGAAAATGCTGCAACTCTCTTAAGAAAAGTAGGAGAAAAGATAGAAGAGCTCGGAGGAATAGTAGCAACTGCTATGGGGAGAAAATGGGCATTGGATAGGGATAAAAACTATGAAAGAACGGAGAAGGCCTACAGGGCTCTTGTTCACGGAGAAGGAATCAAAGCCAAATGCCAAGGTTTATAATAAATTTTCTTAGCCAAACCAATATTTTAGAACTTAAATGCAACCAAAGAGTAATTTCACATCAATGGTAATCTATCATTACTTTATGCACTTATCTTTGAAAGTTCCTATCATAATATATTCAGACCTAACAGATAAGGAAACACTAAAAGGTTAACTAATCCTGCATTGAATACTCCTACTTTGGATCTCCTCCTAAATATGACCCCCGTCCTTGCTACAAAAGAGAGGATTGCTGCAATCTACA
>JAMOOR010000117.1 GCA_027065235.1 Thermotogaceae bacterium
ACTTTTGGTGGAGAGAGAGATACTATACTATGATCCATTAAGGAAGAAGATTTCTCCACACACAAAACTTCATGAGAAAGCGCTAAAGGAACTATTAGGAGAGTGATGAGCATGAGATTTTGGGATAGAGAGAAAGAGGTAAAGGTTCAAGGTACCCCCTTATGATAAGCAAAATTTGGAGCTTCGTATTATCTTCCACAATTCTACCATGCAAATAAAAAGGAGGGGATTTCCCCTCCTTTGCCAGCAAAGATCTTTTGTTTATCACATCTTTTCTTCTCTTGAATACGGAACACCAAGTGCACTTGGTGCACCTACTCTGTTTCTGAAGTTCTTGTTGAAGGAGAAGAGAATCATCGTGAGAACTGTTATAAGGTACGGAAGCATTAAGAGTATGTTTGCAGATATATGGGCCACTCCCATAGCTTGAAGCCTTAGCTGCAAGGACATGACAAAACCAAACAGATATGATCCAACAAGAGCCTTGAACGGCTCCCAGGCTGAAAATATAACGAGTGCTACGGCGATCCAGCCTCTACCTGCCGACATGTTCTCTATCCACATGCTGGTAGCTGCAAGCGACAGATACGCTCCACCTGCAGCAGTTAAAGCTCCACCAACAACTGTTGCGATGTATCTGACCAAGAAAACATTTATACCCCTTGAGTCAGCTGCTGATGGCTCTTCTCCTACGGCCCTAAGAGTCAAACCCAATTTTGTCTTGAATATTATTATGTAAAGAATCGGAACAAGGACATAACCAAGGTATACAAGGGCATCCATCTTAAAGAATGCTCCCACAACTGGAATGTTGGAAAGTCCGGGAATATATATATCGTTGAATTTTGCTGCCGGTTTTCCGACAAAAGCTTTTCCCAAAACTCCGGAAATTCCGCTGCCAAGCATCGTAAGGGCAAGACCAGATACGACTTGATTGACCCTGAGTGTAATAGTCATAAAAGCATGTATAAGCGCAAAGAGCCCACCAGCTATCAAGGAAACGAAAAATGCAAGCCATACGTTACCTGTCATATAAGCCGTCGCAAAACCGCTTAAGGCTCCAACAAGCATTAGACCTTCAAGACCTAAGTTGAGTATTCCCGCTCTTTCGGTGATGATCTCTCCCAATGTTGCGAAAAGAAGAGGGGTTCCAAGTCTTACGGATGCTGTTATAAGTCCTTCTATATTCATTCTTTCACCACCTTAATCTTGTACTTAAAGAGCACCTCAGCAGCCAATAGCGAGAACAGAAGAACGCCTTGAATGACCTCAATCATCGCTTTTGGCATCTTGAGATCTATTTGCAGCTGATTGCCTCCAACCAAAAGCCCTCCAAAGAGGAACGAAACTATAATTGTTCCCCATGCGTTAAGTCTTGAAAGCCATGCGATGATTATTCCGGTGTATCCATAACCTGGGTGGTAGCCATGCATTAGCTTATGCTCAAATCCAAGCATCTGAACTCCTCCTGCAAGCCCAGCCATGAATCCTGAGACGAACATAGCAAGAATGATATTTTTCTTTATGTTTATTCCAGAGTAGCGCGCTGCTGTCTGGTTATCTCCTATAACCCTTAGGTCGAATCCCCACCAAGTTTTTTTCATGATGAAGTATATGACCACAGTTAAAGCAAGCGCGAGTATAAGACCGTAATTAACCCTTGTTGTTCCAAAGACAGGTATCTGAAGTTCCTTAGGTATGGGAAGTGTTTCCGGGAAGTTCGTTGGAGCCTTCCACGGACCATAGACAAGATACTCCATAAAGTTAAATGCAATGTAATTCAGCATCAATGTCGTAACTATTTCGTCCATATTGAGGTAAGCTTTTAAAGCTCCAGCAGCAGCAGCCCAGAGAGCCCCAGCAATTCCCGACAAAAGAAGTATTATAGGAACCCACGCAGGATGAGGATTCTTTACAACAAATAATGCCATCCACGTTGCTACAACAATACCCATATAATATTGACCTTCAGCACCTATATTCCAAAGCTTCATCTGAAAGACCAATATGAGACCAAGTGCAATGAACAAAAGAGGAATCATGTAAGTCATGCTATCGAATAAACCTTTTGAAGGGGTGAAAGGCCATGTGAACATCTCTTTATATGCTAACTTTACCGCAAGCCAAGCTGTCGTAGAAACCTTGTAATTCTTGGTTACCCTATCAACTTCCGCAAGGAAAGGATCAAGATTCTTTGAAAGCTGACCATAATATTCATTTATATAAGCATCGAAGTCTTTCTGCATATCTTGGAAGGTCTTATCAAGATCTTGCTTTGTTGCAGCACCACTCAAAACCTTTCCTACAACATCCTGAACTTTTTTATCCCATTCTACAAGCTTCTTTCTATAACCACTGTAGAAAGTGTAGTAGGATTTCATAGCATCTCTAACGAATTTGTCCTTTGATTTTCTTAAAGCTCGCATGTAGGTGAGGTATTCCTCCATGATTTTTTCATACTTTTTACCTTCAAGTTTTTTGATAAACCCATAAACTTCTTCATAATTTCTTAAAGTTTCGTTTAACCCTTTCATGGTGAAATTCCCATAGGCAGATGCCACACCACTAAGGGCAGCCCTCTTGAAATCTG
>JAMOOR010000118.1 GCA_027065235.1 Thermotogaceae bacterium
AACCATGAAATTAAAAGCTAGGCCCTCTTCAGAAAAAATAAATTTGAAGAACGAAACATCATCAATTATTGTCATGAAATTCTTAGATGCTTCATCAACAACCATCACAACATCAAAATCCTTCGGAACAAAAGACAAGATCTTGCTATACCCAAAAATAAAAACATACAAAACAACAAATAGAGATAAAACCGTAAGGCTCTTTTTCATCCTCCATTACCTCCAAAATATTCATGTGCTTGTTCAACCACTTCTGAAACAACCTTATTGGAATTTTTAATCATTCTTGACCCCCCATTTTTGTTTCCGAATACAAAATACTCTATATTTCCTTTAGGTCCCTTTACACCAGAATACCATATATCTTTCACTATAAAGCCTATATCATGCAAAAAATCTACAACTTTCAGTAAAACTTCTTTATGGGTTTCTTTATCCTTAACAACTCCCTTTCTAACTTTATTTCTTGGAGCTTCAAATTGTGGCTTAACTAGAATTAAAAAGCTACCACCATCCTTTAGTATATTATAAATCGAATGGGCAATTTTTAAAACAGATATGAACGAAACATCACAAGTTACAAAATCAACCTTCTCACCTAAATCTTCATCTTGTAAGTACCTTGCATTCGTTTTTTCCATAACAACAACACGAGAATCATTCCTTAGTTTCCAATGTAGCTGCCCTCTTCCGACGTCAATTGCATAAACTTTTCTAGCACCATGTTGTAGTAAAAAATCTGTAAACCCTCCTGTTGAAGCTCCTATATCACAGCAAACTTTTCCTTCGATGTCAAATTGAAACTTTTTCCAAGCTGATTCTATCTTGTAACCTCCCCGACTAACATACTTTTCTGGCTCTTTTATAACTATATCACTCTTTTCATCAAATTTCCTTGAAGCTTTATCTACCTTCTCACCGTTTATATAAACTTTACCCGCCATTATAAGCCTCTTCGCTTTTTCTCTACTTTCAACCATTCCCTTGGAAACTAACAGCTCATCTGCTCTCATCTTTTTCAATTTCCTACCTTCACCACCCAAACTCCATTGTTTCCAGCCAAAATCAGCCATCCATTAACTTGTCGAACTTTATTTGCAAAAGTTTCCATATTCTTCCCAAGTATTTTTACCTTCCCATTCTCTCTAACATAAGAAAGCCCATTGTGGAGCCTCACACAATTTTTATAATCCCATATCCGATTTTTTGCAACACAAAAATTATCAACATCAAGCTTCTTCCCATTGAATAAAACTCCATCAGGAACTCCGACAACCAGTTTTCCATTAATAAAGTCAAAGCCATATGATCCCGGGTATCTCTTTTCAAATAAAATCTTCTTTTTAATCGTGTCAAACTCTCTAATAAATCCACCGATATCCAAGATATACAAAATATTCGACTTAAAATACCATTCTATCGGTATTCCAGATACTTTCATTCTCCAGCGGCCCTCAATGTCTTCCACACTTCCATCAGCTTCAAGAACCACCCTACCATTAGAATCCAAAATTGTTGACTCAACCATCCTCAACTTTCCATTGAACTGAATAGAATCTCTATAAACTATAAAATTTTTTCCTACATACAGAGGCTCTTCATATACCATCACTTTCTTACCATCCGGAAATCTTATTGAATTTCCTTCCAAAATCGCAAAGTCGTCTCCTATGGGGTACACCATCTTTACACCTTTAAAGAACCTTATAGACGATATTTTCTGCCCTTCCTTTCCAACAAAAACCAAAGACGAATTTATCCTATGAAATCCTGCTTCCATCGAAGTTGCTTCGCCATCAATGAAGACGTTATAAAACTCCTTTTCGATTCTTTTAAATGTAACTGGTCTTCCATTGAAGTCAATTATCTTAGTCACTATCGAATCTTCAGAGACATAAACCACGAAACTCTTATCTGGGACGGAAGAACAAAGAAAAAAATGAGTAATTCCATCCTTCACTGCCAAGTCCAATTCCGATGACTTAACAGGAGATGAGAAATTATCCCAACTTTTTCCACCTTTCCACATCCAAATTACAACGTATCCAAAACCTTCATACAACTTGATGAAAAATGGATCGTTTCCTCCTTCAAATATTCCACAAGCCTTTAGAAGATTTTCTACATTTTTTCTATATTTTTCAGGACCTTCGTAATGAAGCTCAATAAAATGAACTTTCTTCCACTGATCTATAACATATTGCTCCTGCAAGGTAGGCGTAGAATCTGATATGTAAATCAAAACTCCATTGTTTCTTACTTCGTAAAATCCAAACGAAATGGTGGAGATCAAAATTAGATATGCACTGAATATAAATATAAGCCCTGAGGTGGTGCAGATGAGGCCCCTTTTGATCTGTCGCGTGATTCTAACACCTCCTTCACCTTTTCCGGCTGCCAATCACCTATTCCCACCTTAACCAACGCACCAACTATATTTCTAACCATCCTTCTTAAAAAAGACTTACCTTCAACTCTTATAAGGATTATATTACCCCTCATTCTTAATATTCTTATTCTATAAATAGTTCTTACAGGATTCCTCTTGTCAGAATGATCACTCTTTCTAAAAGCAGAAAAGTCATGTTCCCCTTCCAGAAACCTTGCGGCTTTCCTCATAGAATCAACATCAAGCTCATAAGGAAACCACCACAAATGCTTCCTTCTGAATATATCGGGCTCTTTAGTGTTAAGTATATAGTAATGATATATCCTTTTCTTAACTTGCGCCCTTGGATTGTACTTTTCAGGTAAGTCTATCACCCTTCTAACATACACATCAGATGGTAGGTTTGCATTCATAGCATTTTTGATGTCTTCGTTCGTCATCCTCGGATTCGGACAATCAAACACAACTAACTGTCCACATGCATGGACACCGGCATCGGTTCTTCCAGCAGCGTGGGTATAAACCCTGTATTTGAAAATCTTCTCAAGGGCGTCCTCTATAACGGCCTGAACTGTTCTAACTTTGGGTTGACCCTGATAACCATAAAAGTTACTCCCATCGTATAAGACGATAGCACCTACTCTTCTCATTCTTCAAACTCCTCCTTCTTCGTGTAAAATATTGTACTATGAGATCCACAAAAATGAATGGAGGGGTTATGGTGAAAAAGCTTTTAGTTGCATCCATGGTAGCTTTAATCTCAATTGTTACTATGTCAATATCCGCAGTTTCCGCCTTTTTTGAAAAACCTGACAAGGTGACCATAATAGATATTAGCAAGCCAGCGAATCCACAAATTCTCCAGGTACTCAAATCAGAATCTGAAATAAAGGACACTATGGTTTATGGAAGGATGGTGTACATCATTCAAAAAAATAAAGTGGGGATTCTTACTATAAACGACTCCGGAACCATATCAAATAAAACCGTTAAAAGCCTTCCTTATCCCATAGAATCCTTCGATGTCTATGAGAACATGTACGCTATTTCTTACAACAAAGCCCTCTTCTTATATGACTCTTCCTTCAACCCTTTGGGCTCTCTTTCTTTGAAAAGATCCATCAAGACCATAAAATTCTATGATAAAAATCACATATTTATCATATTCGATAGTGGAGATATAGGTATGGTAGACACCTATAAGCCTACCGATCCTCGCCTTGTATGGAGGCTAGAAGTAAAAAAAGATAAAATAAACGACTTTACGTTTAACAAAGAAAATATATACGCGGTATGCCAAAACGGAGTATTCTTTGTGGTTGATATATCTGACATTGTTCACCCAAAAGTCGTTTACTATTCCCTCATCTTTGAATCTCCCATCAAGGTTATAACAAACGATAAAGAACTGTTGATATATGATAAATATGGCGATTTATCTTTTCTTGATATATCAGATTCATTTCAGCCAAAACTTGTATATAGAACGAATCTAGGTTCTGATACAAATGATATCTTTCTATTCAAAAACTACCTTTACATATCAAAATCTAATGGAATATTTGTTTATAGCATTAAAAACCATAAGCTTTCCTACGAACATGTAATACCCTTACCAACAGGAGCGCATTTTGCAAGAGCCATTAACATAGAAATTCCTCCTCAAAAGGTCGGATCGATACTTTGGAGCTTTAACACAGGATCTGAAATCAGATCATCTCCAACGTATGATGGAGAAAATATATACTTTGCATCTATAAATGGTTCCGTATATTCACTTGAGAAATCCGGAAGCTTTCGCTGGAGTTATAAAACAAGGTTTCTAATAAACTCTCCCACTGTCATCGATAAATTTGGAAGAATCATAGTTGGAAGTTGGGATAATTATGTGTATGTAATTGATTCTTCAGGTAAAGTTGTGGAAAGGATAAAAACCAGCGGAGATGTAACCAAACCTGTAGGAGTAACTGGATCACGGATATACATAAGCTCTGAGGATGGAAACATCTACGCCGCAGAAAACGGCGAAATAGTTTGGAAAAAGCCTATAGACGGGTGGGTAACAACAAATATCGTTATAGACAAAGAAGGGGTCATCTATTTCGGAACCAGCTCTGGAAAACTATATGCTTATTCATACTCCGGTAATCTGCTGTGGATATTTAATACGTCATCTTGGATAAGCACTTATATAGGAGCAGACGACAATGGTAATTTATATTTCGGGACAGCCAATGGTTTCCTTTACAAAATAAACCATAATGGAACTCTTGTATGGAAATACAGCACGGGAACCGTCATAACATCTGGAGTAACCATAGATTCCTTTGGAAGAGTTTTGTTCGGAACCAAAGACGGATACTTAATATGCTTGGATAGAAAAGGAAACTTCATGTGGAGCTATGGCACACAGGGAGAAATCCACTCCATACCTTCTGTAAGCAAAGAAGGATTTGTGTACTTTGGTTCTAATGATTCCTACCTATATTCATTAAACCTCGATGGTTCGTTGAGGTGGAAGATACAAACAGATGGAAAAGTTTACACATCCCCTCTTGTATTGAAAGACATGGTGATATTTGGAAGCAGCGATGGAAAAATTTATGCAATAAACGAAAAAACAAACGGTTTAGATGATGGCCCCTGGCCAATATGCTGTGGGAATGAGAGGCATAATAAACTTTTGAATTTTTAATCATACTATACTAAGCTTCTCAAGTTTATTAGTAGTATTTAACGAAATTTCTATATCCTTTCCATTCTTTCCCAACAACGCATAGGAAAGTTCTGCCCTTTTTTGAAAGCCGTTTTTTACGTGTCGCATCCTTTCCACTACAGGTCTCCATGTTCCGGTGTTTAGATAAAACTTAGTTTCTCCGTCTACATAATAAATATCCGCATCGGAATGATGGATATGTCCCATAACGATCCCTCGTAAGTCAATCTCAAAGATATCTTCTCCATCTTCATATCCAAGCAGATCTTCTCTTCTTATCTTTCTTTCGCCAGAAAGGATCTTTCTTGATACCTTTAACAAATAATTTGTCTTCCTTAAGTTCCTTACTTTCATTACGGTCCTTATAGACAATTCACCAAGCTTTATGCCTCCAATTCTGTTTAAAAAGATCTTCGATAAAAACCTAAGAAATGGGTAATTTGCTCTCATCCAGTCCTTTGCAACATGGCTTCTCATAACATCAAGAAAGATCTTGATCCAGTACTCAAGGAGATCTTCACCTATGTTATAAAGTTTTTCAACGTGCTCGAACCAGTTAAAAACATCTAAGAGAGGTCTTACATTATCGTAATCTCTAATAACATTAGCAGGTACAAGATGTTTTATATGTTCATCAAAATTTATCATCATATAACGTACTATGAAGTCACCAAGTGGTGGTATGAGAGAACCTGTTTTTTTGTTGTAACTGAATTTATTCAAAACATCAAACTGATTCCCGTGAATTACCAAAACGTTAAGATCATCAATATAAAAATAAGGTCTTATCTCCACATCACCCAAATGTTCTTTAACTCTTTCTCTCAGCCTTTTGTTTCGAAGGATGTAATAATCATGATTACCTATTATGTATATCACCTTCCTTTTCTTTGAAAACTCCCTTATCTTATCAAAGACTTCTTTATGCATAGATACTATATCATCGATAACCTCAGGTTCTAAAACTTTGACGAGATCCTCGAACGAAATAAGGCCTTTTTCCTTAACCCGATTTGTTTCAACAAGTTCAAGTATGTCTCCATTCAATATTAAAGCAACATCCTTCTCAATAAAATCATCGAGAAGGTTTATAAGCTCTTTATCGTAATGAAAATCATCTTTTGAAGAGCCATCCCCTATATGTAAATCACTAAGCACAAGATATTTCATGACTTATAGATTTTATCATTCTGCGGTAAAATGAAAAGTCAGCAAAATTTCAAGGGAGGGATAACATGAGAGAACTTTTCGTAATGGTTCCATCAGATGATGGAAAGGAGATATATCTTGGGCACCCGGGAGATTCTTCTAATTTTTACATTTACTTATTAAAAGAAGATGGCGGTTTTGAAAACGAAAAGGTTATTAAAAACGAAGCAAAGGACATGGAAGAAAAAGAACACGGATCAAAATCTAAAATGCAAAAAGTTCTTCAGCTTCTTGGAAGAATTGATGTGATACTTTCAAGGAGGAATAGCCCCAATCTGATAAGAATAGCTAAGAACACAGAAATACAGCCAGTTATAGTTAGGAAGGTTCAAATGATAGAGGAAGGGTTAAAAAAACTTTTAGAGCATTTCGATGAGGTTTATGAAAAAGTAGAAAAAAGAAGACGAGGAGAAAGATTCGATGTGATGTTAATATAAAATAAAAGTGAGATGTTCCCCAAGAATCGGACAGGTGATGAAATTTTAAAAGTTAGGGTAGCGTAAAATTAAATGTGTCTGTGGGAGAATGAGAAAAGGGCCGTGAGCCCTACCAAAGGAAACAAATAGAAAGGATAATACCTGTTCAAGTTTTTTCAATGATTCTTGCTGAGGTAAAAGGAGAAAATCTCGACTCACCAAGAAATCTGACAAAAGTTGTAAAGCTTTAATCATCTAGCCTTTTTGGCTTTACAAATATCGTTTTGTAATTTTTGTAAATAACAAACCCTGGGTGTGCACCTTTTGGTTTTTTTACATATTTCACATGTGTATAGTCGACTGGAACTTTTCCAGAGTTTTTCCCTCGAGAGTAACCAGCAGCTAAGGAAGCTGCATATTTGATTGTTTCATCATCCGCCTCACCTGAATCGGTTTTTACAATAACATGAGCTCCGGGAATTTCATGGACGTGGAACCACAAATCATTGGGGGAGGCTTCCCTTACAAGTTTGTCGTTTTGTTTATTATTTTTTCCGATCAGTATCAAAGCGTTCTTATATCTAACCTTTCTGGGTTTTGATTCTTCGGTTCTCTTTACTCTCCTTTTTTGTCTTTTCAAAATTCCGAAGTCTTCCAATTCTTTCTCGATTTCTTCGATATCTTCTATGCCTTCAGCATCTTGTATAAATTGAAGAACATTCTCTAAATATGAGATGTCACCCTCTATTTCCTTTAACCTCTTTTCAACCCGTTCCTTCTTTCTTTTAAGTTTTTTATACTTATCAAAATATATCCGAGAAAGCTCTAATGGGCTGTATCTTCGGTCCAGTGGTACTGATACCATTTTATCTTCCTGCCAATCATACAGCTCAACTTTTGTTAAATTATCAGGGATCTGATAAAAATATGCCTTTAAAAGCTCTCCAAATTTTTTATAATCTTCCATTTTCTCTGTTTCTTTCAATTCTTTAAATAATTTTTCTACGATGTTTTCTAACTTTCCGAGCTCTTTTTTGACAATTTTTTCTAGATTTTCTCTTTTAGCTTCAAGCTTTTCTGAATTCTCTTTGAAGAGAACCAAACTCTTTAACGCCTCTGATGGAGCCATTTTTTCATGGGTATAACCCGAATGCGTTATCTTAATAACTGCCACATCTTTCGGCTTTCCATGATCTTTTAAAAGATATGTAAAGCCTTCTTTGTACTCTTTTAAGAAATCTTCCCATGCTTGCTCAAGGAAACGAAGGTCCACATTTCCATTGCTTACGCCAGCTCTGTAGTATATTTCGTTTTCTATTAATGGAGAGATTCCTTCAATGTTTCTGACAAGTACCATGCGAAGTCCTCTGTTAAAGTCCAATTCTTTTATATCAACTTCAAAAGGATCTTTCTTGCTATTGTTGTACGGGACAAATTGCTTTCCAGGAAAGAGTTTTCTATGGACGGTTATGATTCTTCTGTGAGCATCAACAATCTTTCCATTTTGATCGACCAATATCATGTTGGAGAACTTTCCCATTGTTTCCACATAAAGTGTGTACACTACTAAATCTCCAAATTCATTTCTTTTTTCAAACTTGAACTTTGCTATTCTTGAAAAACCTTCTTGTTCTACACTCAAAAATTTGGCATTCTTTATATACTTTCTAAGAAGCATTGTAAAAGCCGAAGGCATTTTTGCGGGTATATTGTATTTTTCCATCAAGGCAATAAAAGGAAAATTCGGATTCAGGGACACACGCACGCTCCTTTCACCGAAAACTAAAAAATAATCCACTTTGGTGTACTGGTAAATATTTCTTAAGTGACCTTCTACATTTCCCTTTATTTCCTCAATCACCCTCCTCATGTACAAGCCATCGAATCCCACTTCTAATCACTCCTAAAAACCATGAAGAATTTTTAAGCGTTTTGTGTATAATATCAAATGTAATAATAGCACAGGGAGGTATATGTTAATGGATGCGAGGGTAGTTAACGCACTCCTCACTGCTGTTGCTTCTACATTTACACAGGTCATCCACCAAAGCCCTAAAATGGGTAAACCAAAGGTTGTTAAGGAAATTGTTCCCAAGTACAATGTTGTTACGGTTCTTGGATTTGTCGGTGATATGGAAGGAAATGTTGTATACTCCTTTGCGGAAGAAACTGCCCTTAAAATTGTTTCGGGGATGATGGGAGGAATGCCATACAACCAGCTTGATGAGCTTGCTCTTTCCGCTCTTGGAGAACTTGGAAATATGACAACAGGAGCCCTTGCAATTAACCTTGAAAAGGTAGGAGTCAAGGTCGATATAACTCCTCCAACGGTTATCACTGGTAAGGAGATTAAAGTTACGGTAGATGGAATAATACTCAATCTTCCAATGAATCTGTTTGATCAGGATGATGTTGAGCTTAATCTCATTCTTAAAAAATGAAGGGGTTAAGGGATTTTGTAAAACTTAATTTAGTTATTGTATTTGGTGTAGAAGTGATTTCCAATATAGCAGTAGCGGGACTTATTGGTTATTTTTTAGATAAGTGGACTTTTAATAATAAGGTGTTATTTATAATCTTTCTGTTTTTGGGAGTTGCATCAGGCCTTTATAACGGTATAAAAGATCTTTTGAAAGAAGCGGAAAAGTATGAAAAACTTGATAAAAAAGATGATAACGGCAATAACAACTCTAACAGCAGTTGAATTTATCATTTTTTTGGTGTTTTTCACAGCAAAAGACGCATCAGGAGTTTTAATAGGTGGACTAGGAGCACTGCTGAACTTGATATCCTTATGGAAAGATGTTGAAAAGATCGAAAGAAGCAAGAGAAGTAAAAAGGGGTTCTATAGCAGATATGCTTTCAATGCAGCGATTTTTTTGGTTGGAGGTCTAATTTCCGTTAAAGCACTGATAGGGGTTTTTGTAGGTCTTTTGAATTTAAAGCTCGCAGCGTTTATAATTGGACTTCGGGGGGAATGAATTATGAAAATCAGTATTGAAAGGAAAGACAAAATAATAATCGGTAGCATACTAATTACATTTTTTATTTCTTGGATATTTGCAGCAAGAAGTCTCCCTCCAACGGAAGAGGCTTTTAGCTCCCTTGGACATAGATGGGTTGTCACAATTGGCAAGGTGACAATAAACCCCTCAACTGTTATTATGGGAACCGTTGTTTTTTTAATCATAGTGTGGTTTGCTACGTCAGTTAGGAAAGAACTTAGGTTGATACCCGGAAGGAAGCAGGCTCTTGCAGAATGGCTCCTTGACTCCTTCTATCAAATGGTTGAAGATACGGTACCTGATGAAAGATTTGTAAAACCTACTTTTGTTGTTGCTACGTCTCTTTTTCTCTATATTTGGGTTTCCAACATGCTCGGAAGTGTGCCTGGAATAAGCTTTGTTGGATTTGAAGATGGAACATTGAAGGAAATTTCACTTTTTACTGACACATGGCAACCTCCAACAGCTGATTTGAATACGAACTTAACTTATGCTTTAATGGTTTTTGTTATAAGTCACGCATTTGCCATAAAAGCTAAAGGCTTTAAAGCATGGTTAAAAAGTTGGTTTGAACCAAATCCAATAATGTTCCCAATGAACTTAATTGGTGAGCTTGCAAAGCCGCTCTCACATTCTTTGAGGCTTTTTGGAAACATCGCAGGTGGGGGAATACTTGTTTTCATATTCTCTTACCTTGTTAAATACTTTCTTGTTCCGGTGTTTTTATGGGGATTTTTTGGAATATTTGTGGGGACAATTCAGGCTCTTGTTTTTGCCATATTGGCAATTGCATATATAAGTGCGCAATTAACATAAGATTATAGTAAGGAGGGGTTTACATGGATAAGATGGACATGGCAAAAGCTATTTACTTGGCAGGGAAGGCTATTGGTGCAGGACTTGCTATGGGAATTGGGGCTATCGGACCTGGTATAGGAGAAGGTAACATAGGTGCCCACGCAATGGACGCCATGGCAAGGCAACCAGAAATGATGGGTGCGATCACAACAAGAATGCTACTTGCTGACGCTGTTGCAGAAAGTACAGGAATTTACTCGCTTCTTATTGCATTCCTTATAATATTTGCGCTTTGAGGGTGGTGTTATGGGACAGACGCCACAACTCATTAACTTCAACTGGACATCGGTTGTCCAACTTTTGATGTTTTTGCTTTTAATGTATATACTCTATAAACTCCTTTACAAGCCTTTTTTTAACATAACAGAAGAAAGGAAAAGAAAGGTTGAAGAAGATCTTAAAGAAGCTGAAAGAGCGAGAGAAGAGGCAATGGCGTTGAAGGAGGAGATGGAAAAGAAGCTGTCAGAAGCAAGGAAAATCGCAGATGATATAGTAAGTAAAGCAAGAAAAGATGCAGAGAATATAGTGAATGAAGCAAAGGCTAAGGCAAAGGATGAAGCGGAAAGAATTATAGAATCTGCAAAGAGGGAGGTAGCTCTTGAAAAAGAAAGAATGGTAGAAGAGATAAAGCAAAAGGCTGGGGAACTTGCCGTAGCTCTTTCTTTAAAAATTCTGTCTGGTGTGTTAGATGAGAAGGCTAAAAAGGAGTACCTCATGAAGATGATTGAGAGGGAGCTGAGCGAATGAAGTACTCAGCTGTTGCTGGAAGATATGCGAAGGCTCTCTTAGATGTCGCTATAGATCATAAAAAAGAGGAGGGGTATAAAAACCTCCTTGCTGTTGCTTCAAAAGTTTATGAAGATTTGAAGGAATTTTTCGATGATCCTACAATAACTTCCTTTAAGAAGCATGAACTTATGACAAAAATTTTGAAAGATTCCGGAATAGAAATTGATGAATTTTTCGACAATTTCCTGAAGATTATATTTGAAAGAAAAAGACAGAAATATTTGCCATTGATAATAGCGCTCTATGAAGATATGGAGATAGAGTCAAAGGGAATGATTCCAGTTGAAGTCATATCTCCGTATAAACTATCTGATGACGAAAGGGAAGAAATTAGAAAACTTGTTAAAAAATATGCTTTGAGGGAACCAAAGTTCAGAGAGAAGATCGATGAGAGTTTGATAGCAGGCGTTAAGGTGGAATTCAGAGGTATGACCTATGATATATCGGTTTCTGGAAGGATCAAGAAAATAGCCCGTGATGTGTTCGGGAAGGGGTGATGGAATTTGAGATTATCTCCGGGTGAACTCACCAAAATTTTAGAGGAAAAAATAAGCGGATATAAAGAAGAAATAAATCTTGAAGATACTGGAAAGGTTATTCAAGTTGGGGATGGAATAGCAAGGGTTTATGGGCTTAACAATGTTATGGCAAACGAGCTTATTGAGTTTGTAGAAACGGGTGTTAAAGGACTTGCTTTCAATCTTGAAGAAGATAACGTTGGTATCATCATACTTGGCAATTACGAAAACATAAAAGAAGGTCATACGGTAAGAAGACTTAAAAAGATCATACAGGTTCCCGTGGGTGAAGAGCTTCTTGGTAGAGTAGTTAATCCCCTTGGTGATCCACTTGATGGAAAAGGCCCAATAGAAGCAAAGAACTTCAGAAATGTTGAAGTTAAAGCTCCCGGTGTTATCTATAGAAAGCCTGTTGACACACCTCTTCAGACTGGAATCAAAGCGATTGACTCAATGATACCTATTGGAAGAGGTCAGAGAGAACTCATAATAGGTGATAGAGGAACAGGAAAAACGGCGATAGCGATAGATACTATAATCAATCAAAAAGGAAAGGGAGTTTATTGTATATATGTTGCAATAGGGCAAAAGGCAGCAACGATCGCAAGAATAGTTGACAAACTTGAGCAGACCGGGGCTATGGAATACACAACAGTTGTTGTTGCCTCTGCTTCTGACCCGGCATCCTTGCAGTACCTGGCGCCTTATGCAGGAGCGGCAATGGGAGAATATTTCATGTTCAACGGAAAGGATGCGCTTGTAGTTTATGATGACCTTTCAAAACATGCTGTGGCTTACAGGCAACTTTCGCTTCTTTTAAGAAGACCACCTGGAAGGGAAGCTTACCCAGGAGATATCTTCTACCTTCACTCAAGACTTCTTGAAAGAGCTGCAAGACTTGATGATAAATACGGTGGGGGTTCTTTAACTGCACTTCCAATAATCGAAACGCAAGCAAATGACGTTTCTGCTTATATTCCAACGAATGTTATATCTATAACTGACGGGCAGATTTACCTTGAACCAGGCCTTTTCTACGCAGGTTTTAGGCCCGCTATAAACGTAGGTCTTTCCGTTTCAAGGGTTGGAGGCGCTGCGCAGATAAAAGCCATGAAAAAGGTTGCAGGAATGCTAAGACTTGACCTTGCACAGTTCAGAGAACTTGAAACCTTTGCACAATTCGCCACAGAACTTGACCCAACGACAAGAGCCCAGATAGTCAGAGGGCAGCATTTGATGGAACTTTTAAAGCAAGAGCAGTATCAACCAATGCCGGTTGAAGAGCAGGTAGTTGTTATATACGCAGGAATAAAGGGATATCTTGATGATCTTCCAATTGAGTCTGTAAGAAGATTTGAAAAGGAATTTTTACAGTTCATGAGAGATAAACATCAGGATATACTGAAAGACATCGTAGAGACAAAGGACTTATCTAAGGAGACGGAAGAGAAGCTAATAAAAGCAATAGAGGAGTTTAAAGATATATTCAAAAAGGAAATAGGGGTTGAATAAATATGAGCAGAG
>JAMOOR010000119.1 GCA_027065235.1 Thermotogaceae bacterium
AAGATTTCTTTAAGCGATAGAGGTTCAAAATATGGTATCGAGAAGATAAAAGTTACGGCGATCGCCGATAAAAATTGATTGAATGTAAGAACATAAGGGTGAACATTTTTTGTAGCGTGCTTTCCAAGTACCACCAAGCTTCCATAAAAAACAGCTGCTATCAGTGCAAATATCATTCCAATGGACTCTGACGGCGTGAAAGAGAAAATAAGACCTATTCCTGTAAAAGCAATAGCAGCAGCTATCCACGACCACAAAGGGGTAGAGTTCCCCAAGAAGAAGGATATAAGTATAGAAATAATCGGGGCTGTGTAGTACAAAAAATCTGCTGTTGATGGGCCTATCCTATTAACACTCATAAAAAGAAATATCCAGTTCAAAGCTAAAAGAACTCCACTCAAAATGCTTTTAAAATCAGGTTTTTTTAAACCTTTCTTCCAAGCGAAGGGGAAAACTACTAAAAGACCAAATACAAGCCTGAAAAAAACAAAAACAGGTGAAGGAAGATTGAGAACCGACGATATAAGAAGAACCGATCCCCAGAGAAATGTCACAATAACTATATTTAAAACCCATAACATACTAACGGCCTCCGCAGTTTACGCTAAAAACCTTCATGTCATCAAGCCTTATTGCGGACAATTTGTTTCCGTACACGCACCCAGTATCTATTCCAATTTTGTCCTCCATGATCAACACTTCTTTAAAGGGAGTATGTCCAAAGACCACGATCTTTCCGGGCAGTGGATTTTCCGAATATATAAACTCATCTCGTATCCAAATCATGTCAAACTCTTGCTGATCTTCCAGAGGAATCCCTGGTTTAACCCCGCCGTGTACGAATAAGTATTTACCTTCCTCGTGATAGGGCTTTAGAGATTTGAAAAAATCCAGCTCCTTTTTAATATTTTCAACGCCATCATAGTTGCTAATTGTTGCAGCGCAGCCATTTCTTTCCCAAGGGAAACAATCTCCATTTTCAACACATCTTAAGAGCATGTCTTCATGATTACCCTTTAAAAGAACCACATCGTAATTTTTCTTTAGGGTTTTTAGAAACTCTATTACCTCTTTTGATTGCGGGCCCCTATCAATGTAATCACCCAAGAATATAACTTTATCCCATTTTTCAACGGGGAGGATTTTAAAAAGCTCAACGAGTGGCTCATACATTCCATGTATGTCGCCTACTGCGTATAACAAATGTTCTCACCACACATACATGGTAAGATACCAGAATAGGCTTATTCCAAGGCCAAACACTGGGCTCATCCACCACAAACTATCAGGTTTTTTGTATTTTATCATTCTATATCCAAGAGCAACAAGTATTGTCAAAAGAACAAACAAAGGTTTTTTTGCCAGCAGAAATATAAATATGATCATTCTTTCCGTGATTCCATCGACATCAGGAAGATCTTCTATCTTTGGGTAAAAATTACGGAAGAAATATGTAACGAAAGTGGTAACAACGGACATTCCAAGCAAGTAGTACACGAATTCGCCTGAAAGATAAGAGGTGCTAAATCTCTTTTGAACAAACGCGTTAAATATAAATGCGGCGACAAGGAGCCCTAATTCCAATAAATCTATCATCCTTTTTTTCCCCTGTCTGTATAAAACCGTTCTAATATAATCACCAGTAGCATGAACTGCTGCAAATGATAACAAAATAGCTATTCCAACACGGCTTTTAAGCAGAATATCAAAAGTAAAAGCGAGGATGGCAAGAAAGGACCAAATCATATGACCGACTAAATTCCATCCAGAATATTTTCTTATTTTCGCATTGTTGGTGAATGAATGATCTGCTACGACATGACCAAGAAACAAGTGAAGGTTATACATCTTTTTTCCTCCTCTCAATCGTTGGTAAAAACACAAATATGGATAGGACAAGACTGACGAAAAGACCTACAGATACACATATTCCAAACTCTTTTAACAGCCCTCCTCTTGCTAACGCAAAGCTTCCAAAGGCAATTATAGTTGTTAAAAGAGAAATAGAAACCGCTTTTTCCGTTTGAACAATAGACTCCTTCCCTGTATTCACAGTATGATATATATGTATCATACCGTCTATACCGATTCCAAGCATTATAGGAACCATCAAAAGAGTCATAAAAGATACATGTATATTCATGAAACTTGCAATGCCAAAGGTTGCCATTATAGAAAGAATGGTGATAAGAACCATTTGCAAAGCAGGGTAAAATTTTCTAACACTTATCAATAATATCCCAAATATAAATATGAGTATGTATATCGTTATCCTTGTTATTAGTTCTCTTGCATCTTTCATAACGAAATAAAGAAGGGGAGGATAACCTAAGATCTTATTCTCAGGAAGCATTTTATATAAAGTTTCCATAACATATTTAACGTTATTGTTGCTATACAAATCTACTTTTGATTCCAAGAAAATCAAGAAGTACCTTTTGCCTTTATAACTGTAGAAAAACATGGGTATATCTTTTTCAATCTCTGACAAAATTGAGTTGAAATCTTTACTCGTACTAATGAGCCTCAGCATGTCTATTAAATCGTGGTATAGTCCAACTCTCCTAAAAATTGTAGAGGCTATTGGATCTCTAACAATGGTAGAAAGATCACCGTAAAACCTCTTAACTCTCTTAGTAGATTCTTCACTTAAATCCCCTATAACATCTATTATTGATGAAACTGATGAAAACATGCCAGATTCTTTGAGTTTATTTTCAACATTTTCCAAATCTTCAAATTTTTCAACAGCAACTGCGATGTCGCCTAATCCTACACTTTTAAAGCTCTTTTTTATATCCTCCCAAACCTGAGAGGACTCAGAGTTTGACGAAATAAGACCAGGAGGAGTGTACCAGTAATTGATAGCATTCCTGTATCCAAAATAAGCTAAAACCAATGCTACAACCAAAACTCCTACTGCAGCACTTTTTTTCCTTCTCAATCTATCAGCACTCATGATAAGAAGATCGTATATTCTAAAATGTCTTGGTTTCACTTTTATAAGTAAATAAAGGGATGGAAGGAATAGGAACATAACAAGAAAGTATATTGCAATTCCAACAGCTGTCATTATTCCCATTTGAGACAGTGCAGGTGACTTAGTAAGTATCATTACCAAAAATGCTATAGCAGTTGTCGTACCAGATATTAAAGATGGGTAGAATGCTTCTGCTATGGAAAATTTTATCGAGCTTTCCATATCCAGCTTGGACCTACGCTTAGAAATAACCCTACTTGATATATGTATTCCAAAATCTATTCCAAGCCCCAAAACCATTGCGTTTACAAAAGAAGTGACAATATTTATCTGCCTAAACAAAATGTAATAAACTCCAAGCGATATCCCCATAGAACTAAGCATCGAAAGGAATAAAAGAAATACAGAATAAATGCTTCCTAATGTTAAATACAAAAGGAGAGAAATCAGAACTAATGAAAGTATCGTGGTATATATAAAATCCTTTTTCACTTGAAGCTGTGATTCATAGGTTGTCATAGGCCCCCCCGTAAATTTTATATCAAAGCCGTACTCTCTTTTAATCTCATTGGCAATTTTCTTTAAAGCTACTATTGACTTAGCGGTGTTACCTACATCAGATGCCGAAACTTTTAGAGCAAAAGTCATCAATATCAAATTCCCGCTCGGAGATACCAAAATATACTCATTAAAACCTTTTCTTTTTACAAATTCTCCCATGTATGTGTTTATCTCTGATAAAACCACTCCTAAGTTTCTCCAAAAATGGAAATCAACTATACTTTGTGAAGTGCCAGTTCTTAGTTTTTCTAAGTATCCTATGATATTGTTGAAACCTTCCCGGTTTAAACTGAATATTCCGTATTTTACTACCAATTCAGGGGCATCGAATCTAACAGCGTATTTAACATATCCCGAATTTTCAAATTTTTCCTTAAGAACTTTCAGCGCTTTCTTTGCACCTTCAACATCCCCTTTCGTATACATAGCAACTACAAGGTTGTTTGTAGATGCCTTTTTCTTTAAAAAATCAACCAACATAGAATATTTTGTTTCACCTTTCTTCACTATATTCGTTAAGTCTGGATTAATTCCCAGCTTTAAGATCCCAAGCAGTCCCAAAATAATTGAAGCAATAACAAAAAGGAGAACTATCTTCTTATAATTCTTTAAAATAAACTCCATGTACTTATCAACCATCTATTCATCCCCCAAACTACAATATTTACAATTGCAAGACGAACAAGTGCTAACAAGAAATTCGGTTTCTCAGAGAGAACATATTCATAAAGAACAGAAGTCAAAAATATCACATATAAAGAAAATATCGGTTGTACAAATATCAACTTAAACGCCTTCCATATAACTGGAAGAAAAGCA
Organism: Thermotogaceae bacterium; assembly: GCA_027065235.1. GTDB lineage: Bacteria > Thermotogota > Thermotogae > Thermotogales > Thermotogaceae > JAGHBG01. The sequence goes on from JAMOOR010000119.1 coordinate 4,361, forward strand.
TAAGGTAGAAAAACTTTCAGATACCCTGTGCCTTGCTTTGAAAAAGAAGATATAACATATGCATATAGGTTAAACAACAGGTATCCTACAATCAAAACAACCCAATACCTTGAAACAACTTTCCAATTTGCTTGAAATAAGATAGCCAAATACACCAAACTTGGGATGCTTACGTCTTCCCGATGTATTTTCATTTCTCCAAAACTAACACCAGCCCCATTTTTTTTATCCTTATCAGTTGTCCTTTGCCCCATCTATACACCTCATACTTCTTACCCATGCTCTTTTCAGCTTCTATCACCGCTTTTGAGAAATCTTCTGTTGTCTTTGCTTTTATGTATCCCTCCAAATGATACTCCACGTTGCAACACAACATCAAATCTCTCAAAAACAAGAAAAAATTAACTTTTTTAGAAAAATCACTCACTTCTTTCCAAAAGGGATTCACTATCTGTACTTTTGGAGATTCGCATATCCAAATTACTTCACTGTCTTTAAATCTAATAAACAAAACCGTAAGGGAAAAAATAGATACTACCAAAACAAGAAAAATCATACTCTGTAACTTCAAAGCATATCACAACCCTTTTAGCACCTCTATAGCTTTTACAATATACGGATCCTTTTCCGGTATTATCGTTATCTCCCTCTTGGTATAATCCAAGACTTTCTTATTTTCTTCCTCCTTCTCAGCTTTTTCCTTTTCTCCTTCGGTTGCTGCAGTTTTTATCTTCACTTCAACGTTCGGAAGAATTCCTTGTCCATGAATGTCTCTTCCTGATGGAGTGAGATAGTGGGCAGTTGTAAGGTAAAGCATACCACCATTACTAAGCATTATTCCAGACTGTACAGATCCCTTTCCAAAAGTTTTTTGACCCACCACGATACCTCTTTCATGATCTTTAATCGCTCCTGTGACTATTTCCGAAGCTGATGCAGAACCGTTATTCACAAGCACTACCAATGGTAAATCCGACGGAACTTGCTCATTTATTTTCCTAAATGTCTTTGTACTTGTTGTACTTATGATGGAAATAACTTTACTGTTTATCTCATAGACCTGCTCATCTCCAAAAGTATCGCGAATCTTAACGATAACTCCTTTCTGTATAAACATAGAGGCAACAAGTACTGCTTGATCTAGATAGCCTCCAGGATTGTCTCTAAGGTCCAGTATTAATGCTTTGACGTTTTTGCTAAGCACATTATTAACAGCATCTTTGAGTTCGTCATAGGTAGTTTCCATGAATTTTGTGAGTTTAATGTACCCAATTCTACCTATTTCCGATTCAAAGGTTGCATATTTAACAGGAATTATAGATATCTTTTCTCTTGTAACTTCCAGTTCTATAGGATCCTTAACTCCTTCCCTATAGATCTTAAGTTTTACTTTGGTACCAGGAAGCCCTCTTAATTTTCTTACTGCTTCCATAAACGTCATCTCAGAAGTTGGCGTGCCGTCTATCTCTATGATCTTATCTCCTGACCTTATGCCAGCCCTCCAAGCGGGTGTTCCATACATTGGTGCAACCACTTCAACCGCCTTCATATCTTTATCCCAAGTGACTTCCATACCAAGACCACCATATTCACCCTTCATTTCTATTTCTTCTTCTTCAAGCATCTTGGGGCTTATGTAATGCGAGAACTTATCAAGACTCTTGAGAAGTCCATCTATTCCATAGTCCACCAATTCTTCGTAATCCAACGAATCTTTATCATAATAGTACTTAGTTATATATTGGATCGTTTCGTATATGGGAGTGATTAACTTAAGCGTGTCCTTTTGGGAAGAATTTGTGGCAGCAGATAAGATCCACCCAGTGGAAATAGCCAAGACTGCTATCAACATATATTGGATGAATTTCTTTGTACTCCTTTTCATAAGCTCAACACCTCCTCAAATATCTTTGAACCATTGAGAGAATAAATGATCGCTGTGATATGCTCATCGTCAAATAGTAGCGTTGCAAAACTCTTTGGGAAACCACCTTTTGGAAGACTTAGGCTCCCCGGATTTATAATATAGACACCTTCCTTTTTTTCTATTTTAGGTATGTGGGTATGACCTCTAAGAAGTACTTTAGCATCGTGATATTTTGCAAATCCTACTTCGTCAGATTCATCCAGCTGGTCTCCATGAATCATAACGAATTTCCAGTCACCTATAAATTCTTCTACAACTCTAGACATCTCTGGCAAACCTAAAACCATAATATCTACATCTGCATCGCAATTTCCTCTGACGTAATCTATACTATATTTCCTTAACTCTTCCGCTAAAGATTTTGGATCGTAACCATCTGGAAGAGGGTTTCTCGGACCATGATACAAAACGTCCCCAAGATGCCAAATGTGGTCGGCATCCTCTATATAAGCTTTTACCTCATCCCAAGAAGATTTGGATCCATGAGTATCGGAAACTACAATGATTTTCACACTTTCACCTCTTTTAGCTCAAAATAAAGTCCTTCAGCCTCAGCATGGACCTTGTTTTCCTTTTTCAATAAAGCTCTTACATAGATCTTTCTTCCTTTTGATTCTACCACTTCGGATTCCAATTCGTATTCCTCACCTACTTTCACAGGTTTTCTATAAGTGATATTCAATTTAACCGTGACTGTGCTTATCCTACCTGTTGAACCCACAGCGTAGGCCATCATTTCATCTAAAGCCGCAGCTATCACACCGCCATGAACGATTCCCTTCCATCCTTGGTGATGTTCCTTGAATACAACCTTTGCCCAGGATTTTCCATTATTATAGGATATATTCAGCTGCAACCCACAATCATTCTTTTTACCACATCCAAAGCACATATCGCTGAAGTCAAGTTCCATCTCATTCCCTCCTCAAAGCGTATTTGGACGCAAACAAGGATACCAACGCTGCGATAGAAGTTGAATAGAGTATGTTCTTTATTTGCTCACTGATGGAAACACTGTCGAAAATTTGAACTTTTCTCACGGCCAATGTTGTGTTAAAAATAACCGTTTTTTCTATAAGATTCTGAAGCCATTCTGGCATGCTCATGAGAGGCACAAGTGACCCGCTGGCGATAAAAACAAACACCAATGTTCCGGCCATTAAAAGAACGTTCACTCCCTTATTAGGAGAAACAGATGATATGATAAATCCCACATAAGAATAAAAAAGGTTTGACAATATAATCAATGGAAAGAGTATTTTGATATCAATCGTGCCATTAGTGAGGTGATGATAAGCGATATATGCAATAAGCGACTCAAATACTCCAAGGATTGCATAGGCACATGTTACAGAAAAAGCGAAACTTGCATAATTTACGTTTGATATCTTATAAATAGAGAACATCCGAGCCTCTCTCTCTTCTACTATGGACATAGTGGATAGGGTTATTACAACAAGTATTCCTGATAGAAACACGACAGCAGGTGTCATAACGGAGTTCAGCGTTAGTGGTTCTTTTCCCTCTGATATTATATTTGGAGCAGGATATCCCTTTCCTACAAAAAAATAACGCAACACCTTGGGATCAAAGAACATACTTCCTTCAAGATCGTTGAACAGGGATTTAGCTACCATATAAATCCCAGCTGCTATCTGCAAGTCATAAGGGCTTGGAATAAAATAAAGTTGTGATTGCTGTTTTGCATAAATTTTCTTAGTAAAGTCATCTGGAATGATAATTACAGCTTGGACTTTTCCGTCGAGCAGAGCTTTTTCGTAGTTTTCCTTATTCAATTCAATAATTGAACCTCCACGAAAAAACGATACTATCAGCTTTACAGTAAGGTTACCTATGGGATCCTTGTTTTTATTCACAAATCCCAATTTGATATTTGATATTCCGTAATTTGCATACATCAAGGAACCCACACTTGCTATTAAAATAGGTGCAATTACTAATATAATTATTACAGATGGTTTTCTTACAAGTTTTGATATCTCCTTTAGGAAAACTCCCCAGCCTTTCATCCATTCCTCCTCCTTAATAGTTCCTCAATGTTTATTTTTATGATTTGCCAAACTTCTTTAGGATTCATCGTACCGTCAACAACGACTATTCTTTTTGAATTATTGGCCATCTTTAAATAACCTTTTCTAACCCTCTTTAAAAATTCTGGATCTATTTCCATCCTATCCTTTTTCTTCTCTTTTCTTCTTCTTATAGATTCCTCCACAGGTATATCTATGTAGAAAGTTATATCAGGTTTTAAACCACACGTAGCAACAGAATTGCCACTGTTAACAAATTCAATATCTAATCCCCTTCCATATCCCTGATAAGCAACAGAAGAATCTGCGTATCTATCAGCAATCACAATTTTTCCTTCCTCCAAGGAAGGTATTATAACTCTTTTTGTTAATATACTCCGCGAAGCTAAAAGAAGAAAAAGCTCTGCTTCAGGGGTCAAATCAGACTCTCTATCAAGAAGTATTTGTCTAATTCTCTCACCTTCGTTCGTTCCGCCTGGTTCTCTAACAACAATGTAATCTATATTCAAGCTCTTTAAATAATCTTTAAGCTGCTCAATCTGTGTAGTCTTTCCACTTCCGTCTATTCCTTCGAAAGAAATAAAAATTCCTCTTTTCATTACACGATCCCCCTATGTTTCATCAGATTATAGGTTATTATCCATGTACCTGCCATAACCTTAAAATATATCAGAACATTCTGGATTATAATAATCTGATCGTATCTAAGCCAGAATTCTATTATACTTATCGCAACAATAATAGCCACTAACACTTTTTCAGCTATATTTACCTTGTACTTTTCAAATTCTGCTTCAAAACTTTCAAACCCTCTGGAAAATCCCATCAGCATCAGTGCAGTTCCACCAGCGACCCCCGCAGTGAATCCTCCTCCAGGGTACTTATGACCAGCTGCCGCCATGTAAAGAGAGAAGACTATTACCAGAAATCCAAAAAAATTCGAGATTTTCTTAACCATTTCTTCTTCCAGTTCAGAGGAGGAATACAATAAGTCCTTGTGGTAAGAAGCTATGCCTATCACCACTAGAGAGAAAATCAACACTTCAAAGATTGTGTCGTACATTCTATCCTTAAGATACACTGTTGTAACTGTGTTTTGATACCCCCACTCATTTCTAATGTCCAGAGCAGAATTTTTTGAAAATTCAAAACTTCCATATATCTTTAAGACCAATAAGATCGCAAATACGATGGAAATCAAGGAGATTATTTTATCTCGCATATTTCTCAATCACCTCATCAAATTCACCTTTATCTTTTATCTCCCTTATGTAAGCTTCGAATTCCTCTTTATGGTTTACAAATTTCATTGTGTAAAACCCTTTTCTTTCAGAAATAATCATATCCTTTTCGTTCATATCTATGTTGAGCAAACCTTTTTCCGTTCTGTCTTTAAAGGTGAAAACGCTTGTTTCTAAGATCTTGATACCGTCATCTACCACATCTCCACACGCAACATCTATTTCTCCCCTTTTCAAAGCCTCAAAAAGCTCTTTCTTGTCATCAAATTCCATTATTTTCATCTTGTATCCATATGAATCACAGAAATTTTTCAAAAGAACGTATTCTATTCCATCGTATCCGACCGGTCTTTTCTCAAATAAAAGCTGTGTATTTACAAAACCAACTCTCAATAGATTTACACCTCTGAGAATAAGGATGTATACGTAGGTTGTCAAAAGGGCACCTATCATAGCTTCAGTTAAGGCTACATCAGGAGCCATATAATAAACATATGCCCCAACAACAAGTGTACTGAGAAGGAGCCGTAAAATAACTCCATGTAAAGTTCTTTTTTGCACTACAGCAATTCCTGCTGTAAAGACCAACATCCATAGATAAATTTCTTTCATCTCTCAAGCCTCTTTATATACGTCTTTGATATTATATGAGTTATCACTGGGTTCCATATAGAGAGAAAAATAATCGCCAAAGCTATTTTTCCAACCTCAAAACCGTCCAAAGCTATTCCGAGCATTACAAGCACACTACCTGATACATCAGAAGCCGATATATAGTGGAGTTTTTTTAAAAACCTCTTTTCAATTAATCCTAAAAATGTTGAAACTAGCATCAATACAAGTCCTATGTAAATCAGTATCGTAGATATCATTTGAATCCACTCCTCATGACTAATAAAAAAATAAGCAGAATACCAGCACTACTTATCATCAAAAGTACAAGGGAAACGTCAACAAGATACCGCACTTTAAAATTCCATCCAAGAATCAATATCATTACAGAAATCTTCACTCCAAGAGATGCCATAGAAACAAGTTTATCCCATAAATCTTTTCTAAGCGCCATTAGGAGTACAGCTACAATAGATGACACAATTAGGACTTCCATCATTTTTTCACCATCCGATGTATATGAAGACCTCTTTTATCACTCATTATAACTATGCTTTTTGGCGTCAGAGTTATTGAGATAATTTTATTGATTCTTTCATTTTCATAACATTCTAACACCTCTATTCGTTCATTTTTTAAAAACAATATTTCAAATCCTTCAAGAATTGCCTTCGGAATATTTATTACGGCAGATAGGACGATTTTGTAAAACTCCATCCAATTGGGTTTGAACATGGTATGAAAAATCAACGAAAAAGGTAAAACTACTAATGATTCAAAAAGATCTCCTGTAAGAATATATACAAAGGTAAAACTTATTCCTAAACTCAGGAAAGCCATAATATCACCACCGCTGCCCCTAGCACAAATAAAAGATTTATATCCATGGATTCTATGGGTAAATAAATCGTTTTTCTTGGTTTAAACAAGGATAAAGCTAATGTAACAAACACTAATGCAACAGTTAAAAATTCAAATGATGTGATATGAACGAGAGATAACGATACTATTATAAGTCCATTAAAACCTTTTTTGACCTTTTTCCATATGAATTTAAAAAGAGACGCTCCAATAATGACATTGGAAGTTGATACGAGAAGCGCCAAATAAAGTGGGAAATTTTTTGTCAGTGCATGTTCAGCTTTAAAACCCAAAGTCATCGGAAAACCAGAAAGTGATGCAATTGCTATGAGGGAAACGAGCCATGTAGAAATATCGATTTCTTCTTTTTTCAGGTTATCGGACTCGAGAAAAAGAAGAGTCTTTGCTATTGAGTGTGCGGTTATATAAAGTGAAGGATTTACCAGATTCATTATCATTATTCCAAGATGATTCATCGTGCTTAATGCTATTGCTCTTTTTACATCTTTTGAAAAAAACCCCAAAATCGCTGCTGCCAAGGACAACGATATTCCTAGGAAGATCATATAACTAACACTTTTAATATCGTTGATTAATTTAAGCGCATAAATTCCTCCATTTATAAATATTCCTGAGAACATAGCCGATAATACCTTATCAGCATTCGAATGAAATTGTGGAAGCCACATTCCAAATCCAAAAACCCCTGTTCTTACCAGGAGGCCTAGTATCATTAAATTCAAAGCGATACTTGGCACATCACCGTTCTTTACAACGTGGAAATTCCCTGTATGGAGATAGTAGATTAAAACTCCTAGTAAGTATATATTTGCCCCAACGTTTCCGATAAGCAGATATTTGAGCGACGTCCATAATTTTTTCTTATCTGCAGCTTTCATCATCATCAAAACAGCCAATATTGAAAGCACTTCTAGGAGTATATATATGTTGAAAAAATCCTTCGAAATGAAGATAAAGTTTAGAATCAAAGCAGATGTTATAAAAAAGAAATATTGACTAAAATCGATCTTTTCTCTTATATTTTCGATGAAAATAACAGCGAACATTAAAGAAGAAACGACTATAAGACTCCGAGAAAAGTCATCCATTCCAACCATAACACCGAATTTACCTATTAAATACGCTGTGTAATCTGAGGAAATATATCCAAACCATGCTAGAAAAAGTGGTAATGTCACAAGAACTACCTTTCTGATTCTTTCAAAAATTCCCAAAAAGGATACTAACTGCGCCATAAGAAGGATTTCATGGAATTTCACTCTTTCATCATCCTTTCAAGGATTTTCACATCAGATTTTCCTGTTCGTTCCATGAGAGAAACAGAGAGAACTACAAGAAGCGTTAGAACGGAAAAGCCTATAACAATTCCCGTTATTATAACAGCTTGTGGAATGGGATCCGCATATTTTTCAGATAGACTTTCAATTATAGGTGGCATATCCCCAGGTCTGTACGAAGACACCACATAAGCTAAAACAATGCCTACGTTCATAACATCAAGGGATATTATCTTCATTATAAGATTCCTGTTAAGAATGATTCCTAAAAAACCTATGAAGAAGATTATAATTGACTGCAGTATAACTGATTCCCCCCTTACATATTTTTAACTCTATTACTGATATAAAGGATTACGCTAACCCAGAAGAAAAAACTCGATATCCTTCCGACTCGCATGGTAAACCAGCTCCATTTCTTTTCTTCATAAAGCTTCAGCGTCCACCCCATGGGTAATACGAAATCTTTCTCTGAAATTTTTAGTTTTAAATTTCCTTCAGATGGCTGGAAAAAGGTATAAAATACCAATTTTTGACCTGGATGCAGTTTCAAAGGTTCTTTAAAGATTCGGTTGGGTGATAGATAGAACTTTTCATCGTTAAATTGAGGGGAGGAAATCCTAACAGTAGTGTTCGTAGAATTCTCAATTTCAAATACAAGAAGTCCCCTTTTTATTCTTCCAAACTCATAGAATGTGTAATTAAGGTTGACTTTCACACCATTGAAGAAGAAATTCTTAGTCGTGTCTATAGAAATATTGTAATACCAAGCACCTGCTAAAACAGGAATAAATAGAATAAGCATTAAGGTCGTCAAAGGGATACTTTTCCTAATCATATATTTCCCTCCATAGTAGAAGTAATCAATAACAATGATATCATAAAAACAAAAGGGAGGCTTGATGCCTCCCTTTAGAAATCACGTCAATTATTTATATGTTTAAAGCCTGTTTTCCCATAGCCCGTGAAGATTGCAGTATTCCCTCACCCACACCTCTCTTCCTTCAGGAACTTCAAATTCCGCTT
>JAMOOR010000120.1 GCA_027065235.1 Thermotogaceae bacterium
TGGGATGGCAGATGTTTCCGGATTAACCCGCGCGACGGTCACAAATATCATCAATGAATTTATAGAAGTTGGGCTTGTGGAAGAAGTAGGTAAGCTTGATACTCCTATAGGAAGAAAGAAAAGGCTCTTGAGGCTAAAGAAAGATGCTTTTTATGTTATCGGTGCCGACATCTCGCGGTATAAATTACGAGTAGGGGTTTTTAACACTGATGCAGAACCTATGCGAGTCTTAGAGGAGGAAACACCTATCGATAAAGGAAAAGATGAAGTAATAAGAGCTTTGCTGGAGATGATAGAGACCGCTATGAAAACATCAGGTGTCCCTACAAGGAAGATTTATGGAATAGGAATAGGAATCCCTGGTCCTCTTGACTACAAAAATGGCGTAGTTATTTCCCCTCCAAGATTTGAAAATTTCACCAATGTGCCTTTAAAGAAGATTTTGGAAGAAAAATTCAGAATAAAGGTTTGGATTGACAACGATGCAAATGTAGCGGCAATGGGAGAAAAGTGGTTTGGAACAGGGAAAAAACATGAGAATTTTCTATTTGTTATAGCAGACATCGGCATAGGGTGCGGGATAGTTATAAACAAAAGGCTTTACAGAGGGTCTTTAAATGGTGCAGGTGAAGTTGGACATATACCATTAGTTTCAAATGGTGATTTACAAGAGCTTGAAAGCCTTGCAAGTTTGTCTAATGTACCTTCAATTTTCAAAGCAAGGACAAAACTTGATATGAAACTTGATGACATCATAAAACTGGCTGGGAAGGGGGAGAAGAACTCCTTGAAAGTGTTTGAAGAAGTCGGAAGGTACATAGCGGTGGCGGTGGCAACAGTTGTGAACATATTAAGTCCTGAGATGGTTATCATTGGTGGAAGGTATGTTCAAGTGCCGGGATCCTTGAACATTATAAAAGAGGTTGTTGAAGAGTTTACATTTTCACAGGAAAAGCCAAAGATCGTTGCAACAGAACTTGGAGAAAAGGCGATATTGCTTGGAGCCGCTGCACTGGCTCTTGAAGAGATTGTTTCTAATCCATACGAGCTTGTATTGAAAGGGGATTGAAATAAACTATTCCCCTTAAAGGGGAAAAAACTTCTTAGAAGGAGGTGTATTTTTCATGAGGAAGCTGGGAGTACTTTTGTTAGTGGCACTTTTTGCCTTTACCATAGTAACCGCTGAAAAACTTGTGATCTACCACTGGTGGACGGCAGGAGGAGAGAAGCAAGCTATCAACAAATTGTTCGAGATGTTCAAAGAGAAGTATCCAGGAATGGAAATCGTAGAGAACCCGATAGTTGGTGGAGGAGGAACGACGCTCAGAACTGTTCTTATGGGACTTCTTGCCGCTGGAATGCCACCAGATACTTTCCAATCGTTAAGTGGTGCAGACCTTAAAACCTATGTCGATGGTGGCTATTTGCAACCCGTAGATAAGATATGGGAAGAGCAAGAGCTTGATGAATACTTCCCGCCAATCATGAAGAAGATGGTTACATTCAACGGTCATGCTTACGCTATTCCAATGAGCATACACAGAGCAAACTGGCTATTCTATAACAAAAAGCTCTTTGATCAACTTGGATTAAAACCACCGAAGAATGTAGACGAGTTACTTGCGGTGTGTAAAAAAATCAAAGAAGTCAGACCAGACCTTTGGCCCATTGTTCTTGGAACAAGAGACAAGTTCATGGCAGTGTTCTTGTTTGATGCGATCCTTCTCTCCGTTGGAGGACCTGATGTTTACGAAAAATATTACACAGGACAGCTTGATGTGCTCCATGATCCTACCATAAGGAAAGCATTCGAATACCTTGCAAAGTTAGTCCCATATATTTACCCATATCACAGCGCACTCACATGGGATCAGTCCCTTGGTAAAAAGGACTGGGTTATGTCTGTAATAGGAGACTTTGCGGTTGGTTACATGATGGCTGTCGGAAAGAAGTACGGCGTTGACTGGGATGCCGTGGCGTTTCCAAGCAATCCCAACACTTTCCTCATGATAGTTGATACATTCACTTTGCCGAAGAAAGTTAAGGATAAAGATGCGGCTGTAAAATGGCTTAAATTCATCTCGGAACCAAATCCGGAAAAGGAATTCACCATACTCAAGGGTTCTATAGCTCCACATAAGTTGGTACCTGCTGATGTTTACCCAGACGAGATAAGAAGAATGGATGTCAGAGACTTTAGAAACGCAAGAATTGTACCGAGTTCTATACATGGAGTTTTGGCTCCAGAAGCGTTCTTGAGCGAGTATCAAGATATTCTTATAAACTTCCTTTACAGTCCAAATGTTGACAGGGTGTTGAGACAAATAAACGACGCAATGGAATTCTACAATGTGAAGGAGAATAGCGAGTGGTACTGGGCAACTAAGTGACAAAAAAGGGCGGGAGAATCCCGCCCCTATCCCTGCATACAAAAGCATAGGAGGAAAAAGAGAATGCGCGTGAAGCCATATACGCTACTTGTTTTTTTGCTACCCGGATTTACCATCGTAGGTGTCCTTTATTACATGCTTATTTGGACTGGAGTCGTATCCACTACAGAT
>JAMOOR010000121.1 GCA_027065235.1 Thermotogaceae bacterium
ACAACACTGTGATGAATATCGAATTTTACATGAACAACCGTTGCATAGGTTGCGTCAAATGTGATCTTTCCTTCATCACCCATCCCCGCAGCATAGTAATTCTTGCCATTGAAGTAAAGGGCTTTATCTGTGTTTTTGTCGCTCCAATTATTAACGGGCGTTATTTTGAATGGTACTTCCCTTAGGAGATTGACGTCGACATCTCCTTCAAATACGCCATCACCATCTTCATCTTTAAGTTCCGTCCAAGTGTTGAAATCTTTAGGACCTACAACATAGAATGTTTTTCCGTCTTTAACATTATCTCCAAGCCCCACTATGCTATTTGGATCTTCTGGGATCTTAGCGTAAAAAGCAACCGTTGCATCATCTGCAAGAGCATCGAAATCTTCTTTCAAGAAAGGAACACTGGGACAAAGATCGCACGTTCCCCCATAAACAACCCATTTTGAAGTATCTGTTGCGTCTGTTACCTCAACGACATTCCACCAGTAAACCCCATCCTTATCGTGTCCAGCGATGAAATCTTTAAGATCGGCTTTTTTGATTTCAAGTACGTATTCTCCATCTTTTTCTGTCATCTTAAGAGCTTCGTTGAGAAGAATTTCTCCATCTTTGAGATCAGGGTTATCCGCCTTTTTGAACTGGAAGTTGAAGATAACGTAGTAACCTTTTTCATATTCTTTCGGCTGCTCTTGTTGCGGCGTAGTTGGGAAACATGAACTTAAAAAAGCAGCAACAACAAGTACCGCCAATGATGCCCAAATCCACTTTTTCACAGCTTTCCCCTCCTCTTAATAAGATTTTTTAAAATAAGTTTTCCAATTGCATACTAACACAATAAATATTATAACAAATTCCTTAATGCTTCAATTTTATTACACAAATGCATAGGTAGAGCATGGCAAAAAATGTGTAAGGTAGTGGAAAGAAAGCTTATATTGAATCAGAAGTCTTTTGAAAAATGAGAACCCCGCTTCACGCGGGGTTAATTCGAAGCTTCTGCTACACCAATCCAAGTTCTTTGTGCTTTTCGTAAATGAGTTTGGCATATTCGTCAATTTTCTTTAAGTCCTCTTCCTTTGGCATACCTTTTATAAGGAAAGGTTCCAAAAATTCTGCGTTGAGTCCTTTAAGAAGCTCTTTTGCTTGATCTACCATTCTTCCTCCCCAGCCGTAAGAACCCATTATTCCGATGTACCTTAGTTTGGGCCGCAAAGCTCCTGTTAAGGAGACAACGAAAGCCGCTTGGGGGTGAATTCCACCAAGGACAGTTGGAGATGCTCCAACAAGTGTGGCGGCTTCAACAAGGCTCATAGCATATTGGCCAACATCAGCCTTTATAAGATTGTAGTATTTAACTTCCATTCCCAAATTAACAAGACTGTTATATAGCTTTTCTACCATCATCTCAGTGCTTCCATGCATTGATACATAGGCTATTACGACTTCGTTTTTTACATCATCGCTTGTCCAGTTTTCATAGGCGCTGATTATAAAGTCGGGATTTTTATAAACAGGCCCGTGGCTTGGTGCTATCATCTTTGGGTTTATCTCTCTTACTTTTTTCAAATTCCTTCTTATCGCAACTCTGAAGGGCATCATTATCTCTGCGTAATACCTTTTTGCGGCTTCGTAAACAACCTCGTCATCAGAAGAAAACAGGTTACTTGTTGCAAGATGAGCACCGAAAAAGTCGCAGGTAAAGAGTATTCCATCTTCTACAAGATATGTAGACATAGTTTCTGGCCAGTGGACCCATGGAGTCATATAGAAGGTTAGAGTCTTTCCTCCAAGTTCTATCTTGTCTCCTTCTTTTATAACCATGAACTTGTCTTCTTCTATGTGGAGAAGATCCATTAAAAAACCTTTTGCTTTCTGATTTGTAACCACTTTTGCATTGGGAAACAGGTCTAAAAGTTTTGGAATCGAGCCTGAATGATCTTGTTCTGCATGGTTTGAGACTATGTAATCTACCTTTTTTACATTAAGCTCTTTTAAATTTTCAAGAAGAATATGAGTCTTTTCTGGATCAACGCTGTCTATTATCGCTGTTTTCTCTTCTCCAAAAACTATGTAGCTGTTGTAAGAAGTTCCCTCCGGTAATGGGATGAGCTCATCAAAGAGCCTCCTGTCCCAATGCTGAACACCAATCTCATATACACCTTCTACAATCTTTCTAACCGCCATCATATCACCTCAATCCAAAGGATCAAACGCTTGTTTTGTAGCTCCGCAGAGTGGACATACCCAGTCATCGGGTAGATCTTCAAATAATGTATCCGGGGTTATACCACCTTCAGGATCGCCCTTTGAAGGATCGTAAATATAACCACAAACGCGGCACCTATACATTTTGTATTTCTTCTTCGGCACTTCTTCCATAACTGGAGCTGTTTTTGGAGCTGTACCTCTTTTTACCTGGTGATAGTACGCATAGGTCATAGGCTCGCCATCTTTGTAGACTTCAGCATTTACAACTCTTCCAATAAAGAGCGTGTGAGTACCAACATCAATTGCTTGGTCTACCTCGCACTCTATCGATGCAAGAGCGTGTTCTGTTACAACCGGAGCTCCAGATGTTCCCATCTTGTATTTGACGCCTTCGAACTTATTAAATTCCCTTCCGGATTTAAAACCGAACTTTCCTACAAAGCTTATTGGTGTCTCCCTTTCAAGGATGGTAACGGAGAATACCTTTGATTTTTCTATGAGCTTGTGGGTATAGTTGTTTTTGTTTATGGATGTAGCTATCTTCATAGGCTGTGATGTAACTTGAAAAACTGTGTTTGCTATCTGCCCATTTAAATCATCACCATACCTCGTTGCAACTATATAAAGACCATAACTGATATTCCACAAAGCTTTTTCATTCATATACCACACCCCCATCAATAAGGTTATCCTAATTTATTATATTATACTACACATGCTCAGTAAAACCTCTTGTTTCACAGTAACCTGGATGGATATGAAGACATTGACCTTTATTTTTCCCACTTATCGGGGTGTATTCAAATATATAATCACCAAAAGGAAACCCCCGCCGATCTGGCGGGGGTTTCCTTATTCACTTCTTATTACGGTCTTACGCTGTTTCTTAGCTCGTCAAGTTTTTCTCTTGGCATACCAAAGGCTGTGTCAACTTTAATCTTTCCTTCAAGTATGAGCTTTTCTATTTCCTTTATCTTATCTCTGAATTTCTTTGGAACTATCTTTTCATAGTATTTGTTATCTGCAAGTCCTATACCTTTTTCTGCAATACCGAGGGCTTCTGCTTTTCCGTACGGACATTTTCCTTCGATGGTGAGTTTAAGCGCCCTGTAAATGGAGAGGTCAACATTTTTCATCATTGATGTGACGATATGCCATGCCATGTCCGGATCTTTTTCTTCAACTATGAGAGCCTGGTCAGAATCAACACCAATTGCCCATTTATCCATCTCTTTTGCAGCTTCAAGGAGTCCTATTCCGGTTTCTCCAGCAACGTTGAAGGATATATCTGCACCCTGTCTGTATTGTGCAAGAACGAGCTCTTTACCTTTTGCAGGATCGTTGAACGCACCCGCGTAGGAAATTATTACCTTGATGTTTGGATTTATGTACTTTGCACCCTCAATGTATCCAACCAAAAAGTCGTTGATAACTGGTATATCCATACCACCAAGGAATCCAATGATCGGCTGTGGGTTGGTTTTCTCCATTCCGGAGGTTGTTATCATAGCTGCAAGAGCTCCTGCAAGGAAGGATCCTTCGTTTTGCTTGTAGAGTATTGAGTAGACATTATCAAGATCACCTTTTGAGTAGTCAACCGTTGTATCGAATATTATGAACTTCTTTTCTGGGTACATTGGTGCCACATCTTCCAGTATTTCCTGCATCTGCCATGTTCCGACTATTATTACATCATAATCCTGATCGGCTATGTCTTCAAGGGTTGGCCTCCATGCAGATTGGTCGTAGCCCATTTCGATGATGGTGGCCTTGATTCCAAGGTCTTTTTCCGCCATCTTAATGCCCCTCGCCGCCGAATCGAAGAAAGACTTATCTCCCAATGTTCCGTTAATTAACAAAGCAACTTTGAGCTGTGCAAAGCTCATCACCACAAAAACTGCCAAAAGCACTACCAAGAGTTTCTTCATAAAACCACCTCCCTAAAGATGTTTAAGCTTTCTTTTCTTCCTCTTTGATTTTCTTTATTTGAAGGAGTTTTGACCTAGCATAGATAGCTAGAGCGATTATCGTAAATATGAACGGAAGCATATTTGTGAACTCTGATGGAATTCTTATAGCTTGCAATGTATAACTTGCGGCTTCTGCAAGACCGAATAAAAGAGACCCCCACATGCTTCCAAATGCAGAATGTCCTCCGAGAGCCTGCGCTGCCAAGCCTATAAACCCTCTTCCATTCGTCATATCCCTTGCAAACCAAGAAACATATCCCATTGATAGAAACGCTCCACCAAATCCAGCCATAAGACCACTCAAAAGCATAGAGATATATCTAATTTTCTTTACAGATATCCCAACAGATTGTGCTGCATCTGGGTTCTCTCCAACGGCCCTTAACCGCAACCCTAATGGCGTCTTATATATAAAATATTGGACGACAAATACGGAAATAAATGCAATATAGGTAAGAACGTGATGGCCGCTCAATATGTCTCCAACAACGGGTATATCTTTTATCAATGGTATATCTATCTTCGGAAGAACGTAACTTTTAAGAGATGAGGAAGAACCTTTATCACCTGTGAATAAGTAGAGAAGGAACACAGTTGCACCTGAGGAGAATATATTAAACGCTATACCAGCAAGAACGAGGTCCGTCTTTAAATTGAGATAAAAATAGGCAAGTGCTAAGGAAAGCAAAACGGAAGAAGTTACTCCTGCCAAAAGCCCTATCCACGCACTACCAGTCCATGCACTTACCATAACTCCCCAGAAAGCTGACATGAGCATCATGCCTTCTATCCCGATGTTTGTAGATCCAGCAACATCACTTAAAAGAGCCGCAAGAGCTGCGAAAAGAATTGGTGTTGTAACTCTTAAGATAGAATAAAAGAATTGAGGAGAGAGTATTCCATGCACTAGTTCATTCATTTTTTCTCCTCCTGTTCCATGGCAGCTTTTTCTATGATCCTCTTCTTCCAGAAACTCAAGAATGCTTCAGCAGTTATGAGAAGAATTATAATGGCCTGAAGCATCATTACTATTTCTGGCGCGATACCTGTCATTCTTCCCATGATCAATGCTCCCGTTCGCATGTAAGCTACCAGGAACGCCGCTGGTATCACAGCTAATGGATTATTCCTTGCAAGGAGCGCGACGATTATTCCATCAAAACCGTATCCTGGTGTCATCTGCCAAACAAATCGTTTATACAGCCCCATTATCTCAACAGCTCCTGCAAGCCCCGCCACCATTCCACTTATTATCTGAGAATATATGATTACATTTTCCACTTTAATTCCACTAAACCTGGCAAATTCTTTGTTTTTTCCAACCATCCTAAGTTCGTAACCATACTTCGTTCTATAAAGGAAAAACCATACCAAAATAGCAAAGCCTAACGCTATAAAAATTCCTGGATAAAGGTTGTATCTTCTCAAAAGTCTTGGAAGCCATGCAGTCCTTGGAAACTTATACGACACGAGAAATCCAGCATTTACATCTCTCATGTGGTAATTGATTATATAAAGTCCTAAATAGAACGCCACATAGTTCATCATAAGAGAAGAAACAAGTTCGCTGGCGTTCCACTTGGCTTTCATGTAGGCTGGCACAGCTGCCCACAATCCTCCTGCCGCCATCGCAAAAATCAAAACGATTATCACATGTAAAAAGGGGATCTGAGGAAAGTAAAGTGCTGCAAATGTAGCTGCGACGGCTCCGAAAAAGAGTTGCCCCTCCGCTCCTATGTTGAATATCTCAGCCTGGAAAACGATACTGACGGCCAGTCCTGTGAATATCAAAGGGGTTGCTCTGTTTAAGAGCTCAACGAATCTTCTAAGTCTACTTATAGGACCATATATAAACCATTTGAAGGCAGTATTTGGATCATCGGTCGCAAAAATCAATATAAGATATCCTAAGAGAAGTGCAATAGCTATCGTGAGAGCCGTTCTTACAACCTCAAAAAGTACCATTTTGTTTCTCATAATGCAAAAGCCTCCTTGATTTTATTCTCATCATGTCTTTTAACTCCAAGCATGTAGTAACCAAGCTCCTCTTCTGTAAGGCCTTCGTTCTTGTCGAAATACCCAACGATCTCCCCTTTATACATAACGATAATTCTGTCAGAAAGTTGCAAAATCTCCTGAAGATCAGCTGACACTAAAAGGACCGCAACCCCTTCATCTCTAACCTTGATAAGCTCCTTTCTAACGAATTCCGTTGAACCAACATCTATTCCTCTCGTCGGCTGATCAGCAATAAGAAGCTTTGCCCCCGCTGTGAACTCCCTTGCAACAACAACTTTCTGCATATTTCCTCCGGATAACATTCCAACAGGAGTGAGAGGACTATCAGTTTTTATTGAAAAATCTTTAATAGCCTTTTTGGCATATTCAATGACTTTCCTTGGAAAGAGCAAAAGTCTTTTAGAAAATGGTTCTTTATAATACCTATCGGAAATTAGGTTCTCTGCAATGGAAGCCTTCAAAGCTGCTCCTTTTTCTACCCTATCCTCTGGTATATGAGCAATCTTTTTTCTTCTTAATGTGTAAGCATCATACCCAAGAATCTCTTCCCCTAATAGTCTCACACTTCCTATAGCCCCGAACCTCAAACCTGTTAATATCTCTACGAGCTCTCTCTGTCCGTTTCCTTCAACACCAGCCACACCTAGTATTTCTCCTTCTCTGAGAGCAAAGGAAACGTTTTTAAGCACTTGAACTCCATCTTCTCTGAAATAATTCAAATTCTTAACTTCAAGAACTATCTTTCCGGGTTTTGGCTCTGGTCTTTCTATAACAAGTTCGACATCTCTACCAACCATAAGGCGGGATATATCTTCCTCGCTTACATCTTTCGTGAGAAACGTTCCCATAGTCTTTCCATCCCTTAAAACTGTCACTCTATCAGAAATTTCTTTGACCTCTTTCAACTTGTGAGAAATGAATATTATCGTCATTCCCTTTTTTGCAAGGTTCTTTAGAGCTACAAAGAGCTCTTCCGTTTCCTGTGGCGTCAAAACTGCTGTAGGTTCATCCAATATTAGAATCTTTGCACCTCTCACAAGGGCCTTTAAAATCTCTATCCTTTGCTTTATTCCAACGGGAAGATCTAAGACCCTTTCCGTTGGCGGAACCTCAAGGCCATATCTTTTGGAAGCTTCCTCTACGATTTTTACTGCTTCGTCCATATCAATACTGAAGCCTTTCTTTGGTTCCATTCCAAGGACTATATTCTCTGCTACGGTAAAAGAGGGAACAAGCATGAAATGCTGATGAACCATACCTATTCCCTTTGCAATCGCATCATGGGGAGAGTGAATGTGAACTTCCTTTTCAAATATCCTTATCTCTCCACTGGTAGGTTGTTCTATTCCGAAGAGGATCTTCATCAACGTCGTTTTACCCGCGCCATTTTCTCCAACAAGTGCATGGATTTCCCCTTCTTCAACTTCAAAGTTAACTCCTTTATTGGCCACAATCCCATTGGGATAGACCTTAACTATATCTATCATTTCGATAGCCTTCATACTTAAATCCCCCTAATTTTTTGTGAATAAATTATACCAATATTTTTCTATCTAAACCAAAAATTTTCTATTCCAGGAATTCACGGATATTGAGTAGAATGAAACGATAAAAAGTGAAACGAACATAGTAAAAAGCATGAACAGTGAGGTAGAACTTATGAGGCAGGGTGTAGGTGGGGCTTTAAATTTATTTCACAATTTTTTACAGTTTTATGTATCCTGCAAAGTATCTGGTTAACTGGTAAAGAATCTCTTTCATCTCTCCGTTGGGATAGTCTCTGATAAGAAGTGCAGTTTTCCCCTTATCGGACAGTGAGAGAACCTCAGCTATTCCTCCCATTTCCTCTGGAACTACTACTTTCCCGTTCCAATTTTCAAGATGCATTGGCTTTTGAAGATTTTGGCACATGAAAAGCTCTTCAATACTCATGCCGTTTTTCTTCGCGTAAAGTTCAAAGAAAGATGCCGATATGGCAAATGTTACCTCTGGATGATTTGGAAAATGCTTCAAAAGACGTTGGGATATGACTGCAAAATGGTGAGAGGAGCTTTTCTCAACGAAATGCCGATACTCTTCTATAGCTCCCATAACGGTTTTGTAATTTTCACCTTTTTCTCTGTTTGGAATCACAGCCCCCACTCCGCTGAAACCATCTTCTTCAACTCTTACCACTACATATTCACCAAGTTCGAATCTTTCAAGTTGGTAAAAAAACTTCATTCAACCACCCTTTCTACAACAACATGCGCTCCTTCAACTCTTAATACCTTCACCTTTTCACCTTTTTCTATTATCTCGTCATTATCTGAGTATGCTCTCCATACATCCCCATCAATTTTTACGAGTCCCTTACCTTTATCATTGTCGATCTTTTCTATAACTATAGCAGTTTTTCCGACGATCTCTTCTATATGAATCTTTTTCGGTGGTTCTCCGCCCGTTATCTTTTTTGCAAAAGGCCTTGTAAGAATCAAAAGAGTTGCTGATACAACTGCAAATATAACTATTTGTAACGCCACGTTAACAAACAAGGAAGCTGCAGCTGCAGCAAATCCTCCTATTCCAAACCATAGAAAGAAAAACGAAGGAGTTAATATCTCAAGAACTGAGAATACAACTCCCACACCTATCCAGAAGCTAAGCAATTTTTACCACCCCCAGCTTTTAATAACGAATCCCCCTTCTTTCTTTCTCATGTAACATAAAGGAATATCTTGCTTTTCAAAGGATCCATATCTGTGAAGAGAAACTGCTCTGCATCCACCATAACAATCTTTAACAAGCGGGCAATCAGAGCAGACTTTAGGAAGAGGCAGTTCTTTATCGGGATCATAGCTGTTCCATATCTCACTAAAAGGTTTCTCCCTTACATTACCCATATAAAGCTCTTTGTTATACCTGAAGTGCCCACACGGAACAACATTCCCATCCACAAGAATAGAAGCGTGAGATTTCCCCGCTGTGCAAGGGTCACCCGTTATGTTCTCCTCAACATAGAATGTGATTTCATCTTTGTATTTCTCTATTATATTTCTTACATGCTCTATCGCTACTATCCATTCTTTATCATCCATGTCAAGATACTTTTTACTTTGAACACCCCTTCCAACGGGTATGAACCTATCCACATAAAGCTTTTTAACGTCAAGCTTTTTTGCAAGTTCAATCATCTTTTCAAAATGTTTCCAATTCATCTTGTTGACCACGTGCAAAATTACTGGGTCAAATCCACCTTCGACAAAGAGCTTTATCCCTCTTGTAGCCTTTTCAAACGAACCTTTCCCTCTTACAAAATCATTGAGCTCAGGTGTTGGGCCATCGAGGGAAACCCCTACCATCACGGTGGGATTGGATTCTTGCAATTTTTCCATTGTTCTCTCATCCACAAGTGTTCCATTTGTGTTGACCATCATCTGGAGGCCTATTTCTCTTCCATAAGATAATATCTCAAATATATCTGGTCTTATAAAAGGCTCTCCTCCAACTATATCAAATGCCCATATTCCCATATTTTTTAAATCATCCATTACCTTTTTGATTTCATCAGTTGCAAGCTCATTTGGATCTCTTTTTCCTGCCATACAATAACAATGTATACACCGCAGGTTACATGCAGTTGTTATTTCAAACTCCACAATTTTTGGTGGTTGCCTCAACTTTTTCACCTCTTCACTTTTTTATAGTGAACCGGTCAAGAATTTTATCTACTCTTTCGAATTTTCCCCAATCGTATTTAGCAACAGCCTTCACAGTAAAGTATATTCCATCATCTTTGACTTGCGCAACTATATAATGTATGTATCCAGCGTAACCAGCTTTGGTTCCCGGCAGATACTTTCTGTTCTTAGAAAGAAGACCATATCCAAGAGGTGCTCCTCCACCACCGGTTGTTACATAAGTTATACCATTGATCAAAAATCTTTCGTAGTGGTGTATATGCCCATTGAATACAGCATCAACATGATATTTTTCGAAAAGCTCTTTCCAATCTTCTTTCAAACTTGGTTCTCTGTTGGGAGAATTAGTGAAAAACGGATGGTGGAAGTAAACTATTTTGTACTTTGCATTAGATTTTTCCAAGACGAACTTCAGCCACTCAAGCTGTGTTTTATAAATCCCTGTGCCTGGTGCAATATTACTATCAAGAACTATGAAAAGAACATCTCCCACCTTGTAGGAATACCATCTTCTGTAGAAATCACCTCCACCTTTTGGCCCTGGAAAAGCTTGATAATACCATTCAGAATTTCTTTCGTGATTTCCAAGAGTCGGGAATATAGGGGTAACTGCAAAGAGCTTTTGCGCTGACTGAAAATACTTGTCCCAATCCTCGAGTCTGTCCCCACTTTCAACTATGTCTCCAGTGTGTATCAGAAACAATGCTTTTTCCTTTGCCATTTCATCGGCTACTATTTTATGCCAATCTATGTTAGTTCTCGTATCTCCATAAACTATGAATTTAAACTCTTTTGAACCCAGTGTCTTAACGTGGAGCTTTTTCCTAAATGAACCTGCCTCTACAAGTAATGTGTATGTTGAATTAGGTTTAAGTCCATCAACTTTGATCGAATGGAATGTATCAACAAGATCGTCAGTGTAAATCTCACCAGTTTCTAAAACTTTAACATAGGCTTTATCAGGTTTATATAATCTCAGATTAACGTAAACACTATGATCTGTAAGCCCTGACATGTAAGGTGGCCATCTAAATCCTTCATCTTTTGTGGCAGAAACTATTATCTTGTTTCCTTCAACTTTGTTTACATAAAGCTCGTCTATATACAAATGGGAGAATTGGGGTTTATCCAGTATAAAATGGAACAATATCTTACCTTTCTCATCACTTGTAGAAACATCAACACTTTTTTCATTGTTTTGAAGAACGACTTTAGAATATGGAAGAGGATCTCCAAGTTTATCCTCGACCTTATATTCCATAGCTCTGCTTTCTTCTTCATAACTAGCTATTATGCTGTCAATATCTTCATCAACTACTAAATCTGTACTCACAACCTTGGTGTTATCTTCGTTCTTGATATTCCTCGTAACGAAAACTAGCTTTCCCGCCATGTACATAGATATCGATCCGGGCGAATAAAGGCCGTAAGCTACATGTCTCGTTTGAATGAACGTCTTCCCTTTATTCCTAACAAAAACAGGATGGAAGTCGCAGGGAGTAATGAGCAGCTTCACCATTCTCATTGTCGAAGCGGATACCTTTATGCTGAGAACATTGCCCGATAAAGAGTACTCAATTTTCACTTCACTATTCCCCGCTTTTCCGTAAAATGTTACCTTACCATCACTAATTTCAAACTTTTTTGCTTTGAATGGATACCTATCTATCATAATTTCGATATTTCCCAATGCATCAAACATGTTTGAAAACATAGCTATATTTTTTATGTTTCCATCCTTAGAAAACTCGATCACAACTCTTTGATTATTTAGGAATAAATCGTTCTCATGGGAATACGGACACATCCCTTTAAATTGATAAGAAGCGAATACTGATGTGAGAATTGCAATTAGGATAGCCAAAGTTGCAAACCACTTTTTCATGATTTAGCCACCTCCAAACTGCTTTTTTAGAATTTTTGCTATAGAATATTACCACCTTCTTCAGCTATTTTAAAGCTTTACTTGTGCAAAGTACCCAGCTATATGGGGAGATAATTGACTTACTTACACTAAAAAACCAATATAGGGAAGAGCAAAATCAGATCCTACAGTGAGAATGTGACTGGGGGTGCATAGTGTCAGGAAAAAAGATAAAGAAGGATAAAGATAGTCAATATTCACTCGATTGGTGTCTGAGATGATTCGAAACAATTTTCCGAAAGGCTGCATGAGTCAAAAAAACAAAAAGGGGCTATTTAGCCCCTTTTTGGTGCCGAGGGCGGGACTTGAACCCGCACGGGCCGAAGCCCACATGGCCCTCAACCATGCGTGTCTGCCAATTCCACCACCTCGGCATCCGAAAACGTATTATACCATATCTGAAATTATTCTTCAAGTAACTTTTTGAAAGACCCATTGCACAAATTCCGTTTCTATAAGATACCACTTACAGGTATTTTTATCAATATTTTATATTTATCTAACAACGAATGCATTCAAAGTAAAGTGATTTCCTTCCAGTAACTTCCTTTTATCCATTCTGCAGTGATTTTTTGTAAATACTCAAGATCACAAAGGGATTATTATAAAATGAGCATGTAATCTGTGTTCGATAATGTTTTCAATCGAGCGTCGTAATTCACTTTGATATAATCCGCACTGGTATTATGTCAAAAGGAAGGGAGAAGCTGTTGTGAGACTTGACAAATACATTTCTAAGGCTTTGGGGATTTCTAGAAAGGAAGCAAAGAGGTTGATACTTTCCAAGAGAGTTAAGATTAATGGAAAGGTTGTGAAGGATCCATCTTATAAGGTCTCCAATGAAGATATAACATTAGATGGGAACCATGTGGAGAAACCCAAGGAGAAGATTTACATTATGCTCAACAAACCTGCTGGTTTTGTTTCTTCAACCAGCGATGTTGAATCTACCGTGCTGGATTTAATAGATCATCCAAGGGTTAGAGAGTTGCACCCCGTGGGAAGGTTGGATAAAGATGCTACAGGGCTCTTAATTCTAACCAACGATGGGGATTTCACCCATAAGGTTACTTCTCCTAAGCACCACGTGGAAAAGGAATATGAAGTAATTGTAGAAGGTGAGCCGCAAAACGCCTTAAAACTTCTTCATGGTGTGAAGGTTGGAGAGTATTTTTTCAAGGCTTTAAGTATAAAAGTTAGTGAAAATGTAATCCACATTGTTATAGACGAGGGTAAATATCATCAGGTAAAATTAATGATGGAAACGGTAGGACTTTCTGTTAAATCCCTTAAAAGAGTTAGGATAGGCGGTTTGAAGCTTGATGTAGAAGAGGGTCACTGGAGAGAACTCTCGGAGGAAGAAGTGAGGAGGGTGATGGAAGGGTGAAAAAATTTTTAGTTTTTGTAGCGTTGGTGTTGGTATTTTCTTTTTATTTCTCCAATG
>JAMOOR010000122.1 GCA_027065235.1 Thermotogaceae bacterium
GGAAAAAGTGGCAAGGAACTTTCAGAAAAAGATATTTCAAAGTTAAGAAAAATGTACCTTGATTCATATTCGAAAAAAATAACAGAAGAAAGGTAGGAAAGAGATGCTTCATTTTGAATTTTATGTAAGTAGTTTCATTAATCTAGAATTAAAAGGCTTTCAGAATTTTTACAGATTATAGCCCAAATTTTTAAAAATTGAAAGGATAAAAAAGAGCCCCTTGCGGGGCTCTTATCAGTCGTAGTTGTATACACTTGTCATGTCCAAGCTGTACATATCCCTGGAAAGAAAAGAAAAAGGGTAATCGCTGGACAGTGGGGCTTTTTCACCACGTAGCATACTTCGAAGTTTGAAATCAATAGTTCTTTTGATGTGCGGTGCCAATCTGCCTTTCTCCGGATCGAAGTTTTTGAGAGCGTAGAGGAAGAGATAGCATATCGTCTGGTACAGATCATCGTACGAAATAATTTTGTCCTTATAGACTCTGTAGAATCTTTGTGCTGTCCTTTTCAAAAGTGGTTCAAATCTCTTATACAGTCTTCCTACATCTCCTCCAATATCCTGTCCACTGTCCAGCTTATCAGAGCTTTTACTATTTTGTCGTCTAAATCCAATTCTGGTGTGGGATCTATTATCTTCCAGAGTTCCATTCCAAGCACCACAAGTTTTTCTTTGATTTGGCCTGAATCTTTTGCCTTTACCATCTCGCAGGCTATCTGCAGTGCATGATATATAGGGGTTATATTCCACACTAAATTCACCTACCGTATCACTGGATGAGATCGAAGAACACATTCACCTCTGTATCAATCACAGCCGCTCTATCCTTTTGATAGTCAGAGGGGACAAAACTACCGATCATGGCATCCATAAGTTGATGAACTTCTGAAGAATCAAGGCTATCTTTTGGATCTGGAAGGTAGAGGGTTCTACTCCTTCCCTCTGGAGTTCTAAAGGTAAGTGCAAGTCTTTTAGCCATCTATCACACCTCCTTAGAAGTTATTATTCAAGGTTAAGTTCGGCAAAATCCACAGCGTATGCGTTTACAATGACTCTGGTTGTAACATTCTTTATGTAGTTCTTCACCACGTTTTCTAAGTCTGCGGTGTTCGCATCGTCGGGTACAGTAAAAGTCTGTGTAGTTCTCCTACCGTCGCCAAGCTGATAGTAGATCCTTACTTGCTTCACCCTGCATACCTCCTTGATCTTTTTTTGGAAGGCGCCTTCCATATATATAGTATACGAATGTATACTATTACAATTGGGTTTCAATAGTGTAAAATAAAAAGCGCAATAGACCTTTAGAGAGGGGTGTGAACCTAAGGTGGACGACGGAAGTTTATATTTACAGATAGCAGCCCTTGCGTTTCTTTTGTACCTTTCTGGGTTCTTTTCCTCCTCGGAAACTGCTCTCACATCTGTTAGTAAGCATCATTTAAAGGAACATGTTAAAAAGGGTGATCCCAAAGCTTATTTACATTGGTCGAATAGGATGCTAACTACTATTCTTGTATCTAACAACATAGTAAACATCTTAGCATCCTCTATAGCTACCATTCTCACACTCAATCTTCTCGGGCCAAAAAGTGAAGGGCTTGCGGCAGCTGTTGCTACAACGGTTATGACAATCCTTATATTGATATTTGGAGAGATAACACCAAAAATTTATGCAAGGGAAAATACAGAAAAGGTTTTTAAAAGAACTATACCTGTTGTAAAGGGTCTTGCGTTGATATTAAGTCCAGTCATAAAAGCTCTCATGGTTGTATCCAATGCATTTATAAAGCTTAGCGGTGGCGAAACGGTGAAAGATACCCCGTTTGTAACGGAAGAAGACATCCTTGGAGCTGTCGATGTTGGCCAGGAGACAGGTTCCATCGATAAAGAAGAAGGAATGATGGTCAAGAGAACATTTGAAATGAGAAAAACAGCGGTGAAGGAAATCATGACCCCCCGCGTTGATATAGTTGCCATTGAAGAGAATGGAACTTTAAAAGAACTGATGGAAATAGTTGATGAAGAAGAGTACAGTAGAATACCTGTTTACAGGGAAACTATCGATGACATAGTTGGTTTTTGCTATGCAAAGGATGTCCTATCAATAATCTACGAAAAAGGGTGCGATTCATCTTTTAAGATAAAGGTAAAAGATATAATGCGCCCTCCCATGTTTGTTCCAGAGACGATGAAAATATGGGACCTTTTCATGGAGTTTAAGAATAAAAAAATTCACATGGCTATAGTTGTTGATGAATTCGGTGGAACAGCGGGGCTTGTTACACTGGAGGATGTTATAGAGGAGCTTATCGGTGAGATATACGACGAATACGACCAGGGAGAGACAGTTGGAATAAAGAAAGTAAAAGATGGTGCCTATCTTATAGACGCAGCTACACCGATCAACGACATAGAAAGGGAGCTTTCCATAAAACTACCAGAGACAGAGTATGAAACGCTGGCAGGTTATCTTCTTGAACTCTTCCAGAGAATACCACAAACTGGTGAAGAGATAACTGTAGGAAATTTCCATTTTAAAATAGTAGCATCAGGAAAAAACAAAATTGAAAAAGTTTTAATGAGGGTGATAAAAGATGGAGAATTGCAAAGCACTGATTCAGGCAGCGATTGAGGCAAGAAGAAATGCCTATGCTCCTTATTCAAGGTTTAAAGTTGGAGCAGCGGTTTTGACAAAGGAAGGAAAGATTTTTACAGGGTGCAATGTGGAAAACGCATCTTATGGTCTTTCCATGTGTGCTGAGAGAGTGGCGATATTCAAGGCGGTATCGGAGGGGTATAAAGACTTCATAGCTATTGCAGTTGTCGCCGACACGGATGATCCCGTGAAACCCTGCGGTGCATGCAGGCAAGTTATGGCAGAGTTTGGAAACTTCGATGTAATAATGGCTAATTTAAAAGGTGATGTAAAGATTATGAAAGTCTCTGAACTTTTGCCAGAGGCCTTTTCTCCACGTGATTTGAAGTGAAGCAGGAGCTTTAAAATTTCTTTTTAAAAGGTAAATTGTGCTATTATTATGCGCAAAGGCAGGAGGTGGTCTTTATAAAACCCGCAACTCGTAGAAGCAGGATGAGAGAAGCTGTGTTTAAAGCGATATTTCAGATGGACTTTAGCGGGAATGACCCAGAAGGAGAACTTGAAAACTTCTTTGAAAAGTGGTTTGACGAAAAGTTAAAGGAAGATGCAAGAAGGTATGTAAGAGGAATAAAGGAGAATCTTGAAAAAATTGACAAAATAATATCATCAAAGCTTGAAAAATGGACAATAGATAGGCTTTCCGCCGTTGATAGAAACGTTTTAAGGTTGGGAACTTACGAGCTTTTGAATGAGATGGATATACCAATGGAAGTTACACTCGATGAGATGATAGAGCTCGCAAAAAAATATGGGACAGAAAATAGTGGAAAGTTCGTTAACGGTGTTTTGGACAAAATAGCAAAAGAATACACACCACAGGAAAAAAGAGATTTGTGAGGAGGTGTTTTTGAATGGCATTCCCAAGCGACATTGAAATAGCAAGGCAGGCGAAGCTCAAGGAGATCACGGAGATTGCAGATGGTCTTGGAATACCGAAGGATAGACTAAAACCCTATGGTTGGTACATAGCAAAGGTGGATCATACTCTTCTTAACGAGCTTGAAAATAAGGAAGATGGAAAACTCATCCTTGTCACAGCTATTACTCCAACCCCTGCAGGAGAAGGAAAAACAACAACAAGCATAGGGCTTTCCATGGGACTCAACAGACTTGGTAAAAAGACGGTAGTTGCTTTAAGAGAACCATCCCTTGGACCAGTTATGGGAGTAAAAGGTGGAGCTGCTGGTGGAGGGTATTCGCAGGTTCTTCCGATGGAAGAGATAAACCTCCACTTTACCGGTGACATCCATGCTGTTGCAGCAGCCCATAACCTTCTCTCAGCTATGATAGACGCCCATATAAAATTTGGTAATCCCCTTAACATAGACCCGACGAGGGTGTTCTGGAAAAGGACAGTTGACATGAACGACAGAGCCCTAAGACAGATTGTAATTGGGCTTGGTGGAAGAGGGAATGGTGAGCCAAGAGAAGATGGTTTCATCATAACTGCAGCATCTGAAGTTATGGCAATCTTGTGTCTTGCCAGCGGACTTAAAGATCTTAAAGAAAGACTTGCCAACATCGTAATTGCAAGAAAGAGAAATGGTGAACTTGTAAAAGCTGGTGACCTCAAAGCTCAGAACGCAATGGCTCTTCTTCTTAAAGACGCCATCAATCCAAACCTCGTTCAGACGATAGAGAATACACCTGCCTTTGTCCATGGTGGACCATTTGCCAACATAGCCCACGGAACCAACGCTATAATTGCAACCAAGCTTGCACTTAAACTTGCACCTTATGTTGTAACAGAGGCAGGATTTGGTGCAGATCTTGGTGCTGAGAAGTTCCTTGACTTCGTCTCTCCAACGGCTGGCTTTAAACCATCAGTTGTTGTCTTAGTTGCAACGATAAGGGCTCTCAAGTACCATGGTGGGCAGAAGCTTGAAGATGCAAAAGCTGGTGTTGAAGACTTGGCAGCTCTTGAGAAGGGAATAGAAAACCTCAAAGTTCACATCGAAAACATGCAAAAGTTCAAGATACCGGTCGTAGTTGCCCTTAACAGGTTCCATACCGATACCGATAAGGAAATCGAATTTGTCATGAACTACGTTGAGAAGATGGGAGTAAAGGTTGCTCTTAACGAAGCCTTTGCAAAGGGTGGCGAAGGTGCGGAAGAACTAGCAAAGAAAGTTCTTGAAGAGCTTGGAAAAGATGCCCAGTATGAGCCAATTTACAGGTGGGAAATGCCGATAGAAGAAAAAATAGAGATACTTGCAAAAGAAGTCTACAGGGCTGGCAAAGTTGAATACACATCCGCGGCGAAAAGCAAGCTCAAGTTCCTCAAAAAATACGGCTTTGACAAACTCCCGGTCATAATGGCAAAGACGCAAGCTTCAATAACTGACGATCCGAAAAAGCTGGGAGCTCCACAAGGCTACACCTTCACAATAAGGGACTTTGAAATCTCCATCGGTGCAGGATTCGTAGTTGCTTTGGCTGGTGACATCCTTAGAATGCCTGGACTTCCAAAAGTTCCAAATGCAACAAAGCTCGATATCTTGGAAGATGGAACGATTATTGGGCTTTCTTGAACTAAAGTTATGTGCTTACACCAACTGATTTAACCGATTACTTAGCTATGCTCGCTTAATAGCTGTCGTAGCTGTCTTGTGATTTTTGACATGTTATACATGCTATATTATATGCTATAAATCGTAATTATATGTTATAAATCGCATACCTAAGACTTATTTATAAAGGAGTATTTGACTTCATACAGGAAAATATGTTATATTGATGAGCAGAAAATCAGTTAAAGGAGGGATAGCATGAGAAAGTGGGTTTTCTTAGGGTTGGTTTTGGTTGCGATGTTGATTTCAAGCTGTGTCCCGTCCAATCAACCGCCGACTATTAGTAATATGCAGCCCAGTGGATCTGGAATTCAGCCTGACGAAGACATGAAGGTAACATTGAGTTGGAGTGCAAGTGATCCGGAAGGTGATCCAATAACTTATGACCTTTACTTTGGTGAAAGTGAAGATGCTATGAGCCAGCAGTTGCGAGATTCAACCGTGACAAGCTATGATGTGACCGTTGAGTGGGGGAAAACATATTATTGGAAAGTCGTTGCTAAAGATTCAGCTGGAAATTCCACTGAAAAATCCGCAAGTTTTACTGTTGTAGCTCAGAAGTTAAAGGTTATCGCTAAGGCATGGAATTCTGGACCATTTGTCGAAGGGGTTTCAGTCAAAGTATTAAATAAGGAAGGAGATGTGCTATCCGAAGCGATAACAAATGAAAAGGGTGAAGCTGTGTTTGATGTAACAAGTTTTCCAGAATATGTGAATATTGAAATGTTTAAGGATGGTTATGCTATTAGCAAGGTCGAAAATCTAAAGATAAAAGAGGGATTTGAGCAGGTAAAAGAAATTCCTATAAGAAAAGCAAAGCTTAACGCTGATCCTACTACTCAAGAGTTTCCTAAAGTTAGCATTGAATATTACAAAAGTGACGGAACGACGCCGTTAAATCCTGAAACCGACTGCGCAACAGAGGACTTTATTGTTCATGTGGTTGTTAACTCCATAAACCATATTTGTGTTATCTATGAAAAATTAGGAGGAGTTCCTTCAGCTTTTGACAGAGACAATATCGAGCTTGATAGTAACGAAGCGACTTTTGTTGTGAATATAAAAGGATACAAAGGAGTAATACCATTATTTGTAGTTGCATATGATTACAACGATAATAGAACAGAGCATATTGAATATGTAAACATTCAACCAGAAGAATCTCCTTCAGAAAGCAGTGAAGAACCTGGAAAACACATATTTGTTCCTGTTCCTTTGTCCGAATTAGGCTATGTTAATATGATCTCCTACACAAGAAACCAAGGTATAGAGTTTTATAGCAACGATCCTATTGTAAACAAAATTAAGAATAAATTGCTTAAGAGATTACAAGAATATTCAAAAGTTAATCAACCAAAACTTTTACTGAAAGATTTTGGCAGAAGTATAAAGGCAGCCCCAGAAAACTGCAATCTTTGGATTGAAATAGAGTGGGGAAGTTATTCGCTTTTTAAATACTTTGGATTGATTGGATCTTTAGTTGAAAAACCGGATGGATACAGGATATACAGATCCTATGATGGCGTTAACTATGAGAAGATCGCGACTATACCAGAATCCGACGATGATAATGATATAGTATATATGTACAGAGACTTTTCTGCGGAGAACGAACCAAATAAGCAAGTTTGGTATGCTGTAACCTCTTATAAGGGAGATTGGGAAAGTGAAAAGGTTTATTTAGGTTCCGTTGTTCCGTTGGATAGTTTCAATGTGAAATTAATTCACCCCGAAGATGGAGCGGTTGATGTATCAAGGAATCCTGAGTTTATCTGGGAACCTACCAATAGTGTAGAATCTTTAGAAGGTCAAACAGAATACCACTATACTATGTGGATATACGACACTGTTCAAGGAGAGGAATGGATTGTTCCTGCAACTGTAGTAGAAGATTATTTAGAAGCTTATGACTGGGTCAAACAAGACGCGGAAAGTGTTGTTGCAACATTCACGGGAAACATGGACGGAGAATATAAATGGTATATTGAAGGAACCTATGAGTACCCATCTAATAAGCTTGAGGCAGGAAAAACTTATGATTGGGGTGTTGATTATGCATATGCGGAGGTTTTAGACGAAGACAGTCTTGCTATTTCCATAGCAATTGATTATGGATGGGGGATAGATAGATGGGGAATAGAACCAGATAAGCACAACGAGTTTACAACAGGAAACAATTAAATGATGAGAAAGGGGTGAGATGATATGTTAAAAAAGCTTATCATAATATTGATTGTCGGGATGGTGGCTGCCTTTGCTTTCTATGGATGTACAATGAGACCTACTACAGCTCCTACAAAGAACGAAAGTACAAATTCTACTAATGTTTCCTCATCAAGCGATATGGTTTTTCCTGACAATAACGGGCTTCCAGCTTTTGGAGAATTGAAATACAAGTATTTTGAGCATCAACTGATTGTTGGATATAATGACAAAAGTGCCGTTGAAACAATCGCAAAAATACTTAAAGCGAAGGTTAAAGATGAGCTTCCAAAATTGAAAGCAGTGCTTTTGGAATTTGACAGCACTGTAAAAGAAGCCTATAGATTACTTAAGATGAAAAGGAAAGAGTTGAGAGGAATCAGGTTTATAGAACCAAATTATGATCGTGCACTAGAACCTATTATCAAGCCAACTGAAGAGGAAATAAAAGCTATAAAACATGGTGTGAGAACTTCTTCAAGTAGTTCGGAAGATGATGAATGGATGGTATATCAATGGGCTCTGAGGGTTCTAGGAGCTTCCGATGTTTGGGATACAGCAACAGGCACAGGTGTTATTGTAGCTGTTTTGGATACAGGTGTTGACGGAACACATCCTGATTTGCAGGGTCAGATCGTCGAGGGCTATGATCCATATACATGGGAAATTATTGATCCCAACGAAGATTCGGATACATATGGGCATGGCACCCATGTGGCTGGAATAATTGCTGGAAAGAAAGGTGGAGGAAAAATAAGAGGTTTAGCTTATGAAGCAAAGATAATGCCTATTAGAATATTTAGGCCATATTATGTTGGAGATTGGTGTGTTGCAGATGGAATAAGATGGGCAGTTGATCATGGAGCAGATGTTCTTTCTAACAGTTGGGGAGGCCCAGGATATTCTTACATATTGAAAGCTGCTTTCGATTATGCCATGGCGAACAATGTTGTAGTGGTGGCTGCTGCAGGGAACGGTCATACTGATCAACACTGGCACTATCCTTCTGCATTTACGGGAATTATAGCTGTATCGGCTAGCACAGCTAGAGATGAGATAACAAGTTGGTCAAGTAGAGGGGATTATATATCTGTTGCGGCACCAGGAAGTATCATATTGTCGTCCATACCAGTTCGTTCTTCTGAAGAGGAAGGAATAAATGGAGAACCATACGCGTATTGGAGTGGAACATCCATGGCTACTCCGTATGTCTCTGCACTTGTGGCGCTTTTAAAGCAAAAGTATCCGCAGGCAACACCATATCAAATCAGGAAGATGATAGAGAGCTCAGCTAAGGATATAGAAGAGCCAGGTTATGATACAGCATCGGGCTTCGGGAGAATATCTCCGGCGAGTGCTCTGGAATTACAACCTAATGCCTTCTCTAATGAAAGCGTATTATTGGCAAAAGCTGTGGATAGAGATGGAAGACCTCTTTACGGGGTATATGTAACAATAGAAAATAAAGAAACAGGAAAAAGATATTATGAAAAAGCGTGCACCTATTATTATGATGAAGAAGCCGGCTACGAAACACCGATAGCCATCTTTCTTAGAATAGAACCAGGGGAATACAAAGTGATATATGGAGGACCAGACTTTTTGCCGTGGGATTCACGCAACTGGCGAGTTGAAGAAGAGTTATCCTATTCTACAGATGTTACAATCTCAGCTTTTGATGGGACAACCACCGTTTATGAGGGAACACCAACCTTTGTCACACAAATATATAAATCATCATTTGATGTTTCTTCGGTGAAAGCTTCATGCGATTTCGAAGGTACTCTCACCGTAATGTTGAAATGGTCAGATTATTATTCGGATGATTCAGAGATTATAGCAACAGAGGTATTGAATTCCACAAGTGATAGCGCAGATTTTGTGTTGTCAGATGGAGCATCTTCCGGACATTACTTCATACTTTATACATTTGAAGGGACTATGAACTCTGCTGTTTTTGCCAATTATGAGTTTGATAATGGATTTGGTTCTGATTGGACATTAGGAGGAGATGCAATGCCGTTTATTGTATATTTAGAAGAAGAAGATGCAACAGTTGTTCAATTCGGAGATATTGATGATAATGAAGTAAGTTACTTTGAAACTAATGTATCTTTAGAAAAAGATGCACAATTAAGCTTTAAGTATAAGGTTTCAAGCGAACAAAATTGGGATTATTTCAAGGTTTACATTGATGGACAACTGGTTTATGAAGATTCCGGCGAAACAGGATGGAAAGTTGAAAGTATACCTGTCTCAAGTGGAGAACATACTATAAGATTTGCGTATGAAAAAGACAGCAGCATGTCCCAGGGCGAAGATACTGCATGGGTTGATTGGGTAAAGATTGAAGAATTTTCAGGATTAACTGGAAAAGTCAACATAAACGGCAATGAAATAGATGTTTACTCTGAAATACCATCAGGCTATCATGAAGAATATATGGGAGTTGTCGACGAATATGGAGGACGCTTCGCACCATGGACAGTATTCTAATAAGTTAGCGGTAGGGCCAAGCCAAAATTGAGCATTATTATGAATAAACAGTGGGGGGATGCAACCCCCCATTTTTTTGTAAAGTCTCCTTTCATGAGATAAAGTCAAGTATTTAATCCTTTTTATACGCACTTTTTAAGGGATTTTTTTTAACTGGCAGTATCCATAAAACTGGAGGAAAATCCGGAAGTTACATTTTGGCAGATCATCATAACTCAATAATGTAACCCGTAGGACTGGCAAAATATATGTCAAGGATGCATAGAGAATAGATCACAGCGAGAGATTTACGAATGGGATTGGAAGGTATATATTAAACAACATACAAGAGTTTTGGAGTTATGCATCAGTGAGAACATTTTCGTTAAAAAAGAAAAACCCGCTATGTGGACTGCACCCAAAAGACGTGACATAGAAAAAAAGCCCCCGGAAGTGGTAAAGTAAAACCATGGAAGGGGGCGTTTTCTTTGGCGAAAAAAGGTCAGAAGTTCAAGAAATATCCTGTTCATATCAAAGAGAAAGTGGTAAAGCTTTATTATGAAGATATGCTACCTATTAGTACTATATCATCGCTGCTATCAATAGACAGGAATAGAACAACGGGCCAGCGGAAAGCTTCTTTAGCCATTTTAAAGAAGAAGTAGTTAAGATAGAAGGGGATAAGACAAAAGAGGAGTATATGAAACTAATAGATGACTACATAGAGTTTTACAACAATAGGAGATACCAAATGAGATTAAACAAAATGGCCCCGGTCGAATACCGGAGCCAGATGTACGGAACTTAGATGATGCTTTTTTATTTGTCCCGCTTCCGGGGGTAAGTCCATTTGTGCGAGGGATTTTTAATAATAGAAAAAACAACCTCTGCCGTGAAGGCGGAAAGGATATTCTTCCCACTCTTTGCTATTTTAAACTTTAACTTCCTTATGAACGGTATGTTTTTTGCAATGAGGGCAGAACTTTCTCATCTGAAGTTTCGATCTTTGATCTTTTCTCTTTGTGGTGTAATAATTGATCCTTCCGCATTCTTCACACTTAAGCCCTATTTTTATTCTCATCGCTTCCTCCTCCTCCCTCTAAATACTTTAACTGGTGGTGGGGGGAGGATTCGAACCTCCGAAGGCATTCTGCCAGCGGATTTACAGTCCGCCCCCTTTGGCCAACTCGGGCACCCCACCATAACGTAAAAAAGATGGAGCCAGCGGTGGGACTCGAACCCACAACCTGCTGATTACAAATCAGCCGCTCTGCCGATTGAGCTACGCTGGCACCGGTGTCATATTATATAGTTAGCTTCAAAACATTTCAAGATCCCAGCCATCAGCCCCTGGATGGATATAAAGATATTAACCCGGTTTTTTGACTTTTCCGCCTTTTTCTCCTTGCCTGTATTATACTGCTCTCCTGAAAAACTGAAGAGAAAAATAGTAATACAAAAAAGATAAGACAGGGGGCCATATACTTCAGAGCTTTAAGCTCTTTTGGGAATTTGCCCATGGCCTCCTGAGCCACCCAAAGCTCTCAGAGCTTTCAAACTATCATCACATTCGAGGATTAACTCGGAGGCTCCCTGCCTTATCAAATCCAACCAAAAAGAGTGTTTCACATGTCCACTTTCGTCGGTATTGATGTGTCCAAGCGTAATTTCCACTCTTGCATCATCTCTGACGTTGCTTCTACGCAATATTATACCTCAAATTCACAAATTGTTTTATGATGTTTGCGTTTTCTCTAAGGTTTATTAAGGAAGAAGTGAATAGTGCTCTGGAATACAGGAAACCGAGAGATTATAGGGCGAGTCTCTGATTAATCTTCTTCTTTTTAATCTTCTTCTTTCAGAGGGCGGCTCAGCAGAGAATGTAGAGCTTCAGAAACTTTCATGTTTTCGTATAGTATCTTATATACATGGTCGATTATTGGAGTGTAAAGATTTTCCGTTTTGGACATTTCATAAGCGATTTTGGTGGTGTATACACCTTCCGCTACCATTGACATTTCGTTTAGTATTTCGTCTAACTTTTTTCCTCTCCCTAACATTTCTCCTACGTATCTGTTCCTGCTATGTTGACTTGTGCAGGTTACGATCAGATCACCTATCCCAGCAAGTCCCATGAAGGTATCTCTTTTTGCACCAAAATGCACTCCAAATCTTGTTATCTCAGAAAGAGCTCTTGTTATAAGTGCAGCCTTTGAGTTGTCCCAATTTCCGAGGCCGTCTATTACACCTGCAGCTATGGCTACGATGTTTTTCAAAGCTCCTGCTATTTCCACACCTGTTACATCGGTGCTTCTGTAAACTCTGAAAGATATCGTACTTGTTTCATGCTGAACGATTTTTGCAACTGTTTCATCCTTTGATGCGACAACCACACTTGTAGGGATATCCCTTGCAACCTCTTCGGCATGGCTTGGACCACTTAATGTAGCGTATTTGATATCTCCCAGCATTTCTGCGAAAACTTCCTCCATTCTTTTTGCGGATTTTATCTCTATTCCTTTAGCAAGGTTTATAATAATTGCATTCTTTGGAAGGTGCTTTATTTTTTCAAGTACGCTTCTGACTGATTGTGCTGGTATAGCAAAATATATAAGTTCACTACCGTTGATAGCTTCGTTTAAATCATCAGTGGCTTTAAATTTGGGAAGAGTTATACCCGATAAATAGTACGGATTTTCGCCATTTTTAAGAGCTTCTACAACCTTTTTCCTTCTTGCCCATATCTTTACATCGTGCCCTTTTAAATAAAGCAGCTTCGCTATAGCACTTCCCCAGCTTCCTCCGCCAATTACTGCTACCTTCACCCTTCAAGAAGCTCCCTTACGATTTTGTTGACTAGTTTCCCGTCAGCTTTCCCCTTAACTTTAGGCATTATCTCTTTCATCACCTTACCAAGGTCTTTCACAGTAGTTGCTCCTACTTGCTTTATTATTTCCTTAGCCAATTCCTTGATTTCCCCTTCACTCATCTGCTCTGGTAGATACTTTTCTATAACCTTGAGTTCAGCCTCTTCGGATGAGGCTAGATCGTCTCTTTCAGCAGCTTTATATTGCTCTATTGCTTCTTTTCTCTTTTTCGCTTCCTTTTGAAGGACAGCGATTACATCTTCGTCGCTTGCTTCCTTCATTTTTTCAACTTCGAAGTTTTTAATGGCTGCTATAACCATTCTCAAAGTTCTAACGGCAACTTCATCTTTGCTTTTCATTGCGTTTTTTAAATCTTCCCTTATTTTGTCCTTTA
>JAMOOR010000123.1 GCA_027065235.1 Thermotogaceae bacterium
TATATCTTCCAAGATGGATAAAAATGTAATCACATCATCTTTAAAAGCTTTAGGTATTGTGACTTTTATTGAACTTGGGTCAATAGCTTTTGCTATCTTGGAGTTGAACTTTACATTTATAGCGTTGGCAGCTCGTGCCGCTGTTGTTATATCGGGGTTATTCAATAATATTGTGACTGTGTCTTTATCTATGATGCTTGCAGGAATCTCGTTTTCCACTATAGCACCCGAAGGTATGTAACCTACAACTTTATATCTTTTTTGGAGATTCGCACTTGACTTTACTTCTTGCCCTCCAACGCTGATAGAACCTTGCGCAACAGCGTAAACCTTACCATCTGCACCGTACAAAGGCGTTTGGATTAGGAATCCTCCTTCAAGAGATTTTGCATCTCCTATAGAAGCTACAACAATGTCTAACCTCATTCCTTCTTTGTAAAAGGGTGGGATATCGGCAAGTACCATGACAAGAGCTGTGTTTTTAGTTTTAAGCTCTTTAGGATCTATATTTACTCCAAAATGGGATATCATATTGGCAAGGAGGGTGGAGTTCACCTTGTTGGAATCTCCACTACCATTAAGTCCTACTACCACGCCTATGCCAAATAACTGATTATCTCTTGCACCTCTGAATGTTGCTATGTCTTTTAGCCTTACTATAGTCTGTGAAAGTCCGGCGGTTAAAACTGCGATAATCAAAATCAGGGTTAAAGCTCTTTTCATCATATCACCTCACATGAAAATGTTGGATATAAGGGACAAAAAGTATGCCAGCCAAGAATCTGGTTCATCAGGACTCTTTTTGAATACGACTTCATCGTCTATCCATATTTCCGCTTCGGCCATATCACGAGAATCCACCGTGTTGTCAGCAGTTATATCTTCAGGCCTCACTTTCCCTCTAATTATTATTTCCTTCATCGCTCCACCTATTTTTATTCTCTTTTTTCCTTTCACGATCAGATTCCCATATTCGTCCTTTCCTATTACAACGGAAGAAATTTCTAAAACAACTTTCGCAGATACTTGGTTTTCCCTTTTATAAGTATCACTTATATTCCCCGTTGGTATATAACTTGATGCTTTTACACCAGTAAAAGCGTTCAAGATGTAATCCAGAAAGTCAGAAATGGTTTTAAACGGGTTGAAACCATTGGATTTCGTG
The DNA here is from genome assembly GCA_027065235.1 of Thermotogaceae bacterium. Lineage (GTDB taxonomy): Bacteria > Thermotogota > Thermotogae > Thermotogales > Thermotogaceae > JAGHBG01. The sequence continues at coordinate 1,166 of JAMOOR010000123.1, forward strand.
GATGCAGTTGGTATCTCATAAACAAGTACTTTAACTATATCACCAACATTGGAAGCTTTCTTTACTTTGATTAAGTTCATTTCTCCCTTTTTCCAAAGCGATTCCCCATAAAGGGAAGTGTTTAAAAAGAAAAATATCATCACAAAAAATCCTATTAATATTATCCATGAAAGAATTTTTCTCATCTTTCCACCTCCAGGATTTTTACCCGCTTATCCTTCTGGAGAACTCCCTTTAATATTTTTCCACTTGTGAGGTTCTTTACCCTAATGGTATCTCCTATATAACCATCTTGAAGTGCTTCTACCATTACTGTTACGTATATCCCTGGCAGTGCGGCGTATGCTACTAGTATTTCTCCTTTCACAGCATCAGGTTTTCTTTTTATCGAATCAAGCGTGAGTATCTCACCTATTTTTAAAGTTCTTTTGGCTTTGGAATAGTATGCGTCCTGGGTAGAGGCCGGTGTCCCTAGAATCTCTAGCACATCTATCTTCTTAAATTCAAGATCATCCGGATAAATGGTTTCTCCATAAAATACGGATTTTTTAAGGACAAGCACGGTTTTGTAACACATCACCTTTAACTTCAGGGATAAAAAAGAACGCTCTTTTCCATTTTCGTAAGTTATGAAAGCGCTAAAAATCCCTTTCCCAATTTTTATGTATCTCACTTTTCTCTTACCCTCAGAGATTTTTCCACTGTAACTAAGGATACTCCACGAAGAAGGTGTTGAACATAGAGCAACCTCTGAAGCTATTTTAAATGCAACATAAGAGGCTTCGTTTAAAACATCTTTCGGAATCTCTTGACTTTTTAAAACAACGTTTGTTGCCGCTTTCTTAACCTTTATGGTAATTTTTGAAGATTCGAAGGTTAATTGAAGGCCTTTTCTTTTTGCAAGGTTTTCAATGTAAGAAGAGAGAATAGTATAGGTTCCTTCTTGATAGTAATATCCAACAACTATTGAGGACAGAATGCCCTCGAGATCCTTTGAGGGGTTTCGGACAATGTTAAACAAAGTGACCCGCCCTGGGGTCACTTCTATTTTTTGTGGAACAAATATATTTGAGAGTACAAGTACGCTGACTATCAGGATGAAAATTGCTACATATTTACTCGTTCATCCTCACCTCTTGAGTCCAGTTAAAGTTCTTAACATATCATCTGCAGTCATTATCGCTCTTGAATTGAGCTCATATGCTCTTTGAGCGGTTATCATACCTACCATCTCTTTCACTACATCGACATTCGACTTTTCAAGGTAATTTTGGCGAATTGCTCCAAAGCCGTCCTGACCCGGAGTACCTTCAATAGGTGCACCTGATGCTCCCGTTTGGACGAAGAGATTGTTACCAATAGCTTTTAGACCTGACGGATTCACGAATCTAACAAGGGTAATAGTACCTACAGTTTGCGTTGTTCCATCAGAAAGCTCGGCCACTACATTTCCGTCCTCTGTTATCGTGATTGATGTGGTATTTTGTGGGATGGTTATGTTGGGGACAAGGAAGTACCCATTGGACGTGACAAGCCTTCCTTCTGAGTCCATTTTGAAGGAGCCATCTCTTGTGTAAGCTATTCTTCCATCGGGAAGTTGCACTTGGAAGAAACCATCTCCGGTTATAGCCATGTCAAGGGCGTTTCCTGTGTATTCTAATGTTCCCATTGTAAATAACCTTGTACTTGCGGAAACCCTTGTTCCAAGACCAACGTATAGCCCTGTAGGCGTAACAGAACCTCCTGCTATTGGGGCACCTGAGCTCTTTGCATGTTGATATATCAAGTCCTCGAACTCTGCTCTGACCTTTTTATAGCCAGAGGTATCTACGTTGGCAAGGTTGTTGGAGATTGTATCAAGTTTGAATTGTTGAGCAAGCATTCCTGTTGCCGCTGAGTAAAGAGAAATCATCATGTTATCCTCTCCTTTCATCTAAGTGTTCCAACACTGTTGAAAAGTTTTCCCAAGAGCTCATCAGATGTTGTGATAGACCTTTGTGCAATTTCAAAATGCCTCAAAGCTTTTATCATGTTAACCATTTCTCTTAAAGCATTCACATTTGATTTTTCGATATACCCTACCTTGAGTCCTATTTTTTCAAAGATAGCTTTACCAGATTCTTTTGTCTCCTCGAAATAGTTGTATCCTATCTTCTTTAATTTATCAGGATTTTTAAATATAACTGTTGCTATTCTTGCAACTTTTTGATTGTTTTTGTCATAAACAATCCCATCTTCTGATATAAAAGCACCATTGGGAATCTTTATTTTGTTTCCATTTTCATCGAGAACGTAATCTCCTTCATTAGTAACTAGAAAGCCTTCTGCATTTCTTTTGAAATTACCGGCTCTCGTGTAAAGGTTTTTCCCGTTTCGATCAACGACAAAAAACCCCTCTCCATCAATGGCGACATCATAGGGATTTCCGGTGTACTCAATTGGCCCTTGTGTGAATACGGACTTTACCTCGTCAAGAACTACGGCACCTTCCAAATTTCCTATGGGTGTTAATTTATCATAGGGGTTACTATTGGCATTCGAATACATCAATCCGTTCATGTAGGTTCTAAAGGCAGCTACGTCTTCTTTATAACCTGCCGTATCGACATTTGCTAAATTGTTGGCGACGAGGTCAAGTTTGTACATATCGTTGAGCATCCCCATAGCAGACATATACATACCTCTAATCACTTTAAATCACCTCTCATAAGTCTCAGCTACAGTTTGAAGGAGTTCCCTGTTATCGAGGAGCACACCCGTTCCTCTTGCGACACTCATTATAGGGTCATCAGTCACCATGGCCCTCACACCTATTTCTTCTTCAATAGCCCTGTCAATTCCTCTTATGAGCGAGCCCCCACCTGTCAGAATTATCCCATTCCCTATTATGTCGGAGGCAAGTTCTGGAGGAGTTCTTTCAAGAATTGATTTGATCTTGGAAATTATGGTGTTAACCAAAGGTTTAATCGCCTCCATGACATCATCTGAATTTATAACGTCTGTTCTTGGAAGACCTGACACGGCATCTCTTCCTCTTATTTCCATCTCGAAGGTGTCATAGTCTGGATGAACCTTTCCTATATTCTTCTTAACTTCCTCGGCTGTGGTTTCTCCAATAACCAAACCATACTTTTTCTTTACGTATTTGACAATTGCTTCATTCATCAAAGAACCTGCAACTTTTATGGAATCTCCAACAACAATTCCTCCTAAGCTTATAACCGCTATGTCAGTGGTTCCGCCCCCAATATCTATCACCATACTACCTTCAGATTTTGTAACCTCAATGCCCGCACCAATGGCTGCTGCTAATGGTTCTGAAACGATGTGCACCTTTCTCGCTCCGGCACTTATGGAAGCTTCAAAGACCGCTCTTTTTTCAACACTGGTTATTTTTGTAGGAACACCAATAACTACCTCAGGTTTGAAGAATTTAAATTTTCCTATTGTTCTTTTGAAAAATTCCCTTAATACAGCTTCTATAACTTTGTAATTAGCAATTACACCATCTTTCATAGGTTTTATGGCAACAAGATCCTTATGGGTTTTGCCAATCATTTTCCTGGCTTCTTCCCCAATAGCAACAATTGCACCAGTTTTCCTGGATATCGTAACAACTGAGGGCTCATAAAGCACTATTCCTTTTCCCTTTTGGTAAACAATGAAGCTAGCTGTTCCCAAGTCAATTCCAAGATCACCTTTCGCCACGGTATACCCCCTTCCTCATATCAATCTTTCTATCTCCTTATGAACTTTTCCTTATTTTCTTCCCTATTCATTAAGAAGACAAAAACGCGGGGAAATACCCCGCGTACATTCTATTTTTCTTTGTAGCTTCTTTTAAGATATGTTTTCCATTATCTTCCCTAGCTCCAACTTTTCTTCAGCACTAAGGATCTTATCAATATCCAAAATGATCATCATTGTATCTTCTAATTTAGCTATGCCAAGTATGTATCCTCTTCCGACTCCACCAACTTCCGATGGGGGTTCCTCAAGCTGATCCTGATTTATAGTGAGGACTTCCTTGACATCATCAACTAAGAGTCCTACTTGCCTGTTGTCAAGGTTAACGACAATTACTTTGGCCTTTTTCTTCTGTTCATCATCTAGGTCTTCTATATAAAATTTTTTTCTTAGGTTTATTATGGGAACAACCTTTCCTCTTATGTTCATGACTCCTTCTACATAATCGGCGGACTCCGGTATTTTAATTATCTTTCCAAATTCAACTATGCTGTCTATTTTCATGATGTCTATCCCAAAATCTTCGTTTCCCAACATGAAACTGACTACTTTAAATTCCAACGGCTCCACCTCCCCCACGACTTATTCTATCACAATTAAATCTTGTCCGGTCTCTATAGCATCTCCTTCCTTAACTAATACCTTAGAAACCCTCCCGGAAAATTCACTTCTTAATTCATTCTCCATTTTCATTGCCTCAAATACGAGAACAGGATCACCTGCGTTTATCTTCTGTCCTTCGCTAACAAGAACCTTTACAACCACCCCTGCCATAGGTGATTTTATCACTTTTCCGCCTGTTGTGCTCGGCTTTTGTTCTATTTTTGGCGCTGGAGATGGAGCTGATTGAGCGGGTACCGACCGGTTTACTACAGGTTCTTCAGCCTTTTTGGTTTGAGGTGCTACAGCTTCAGCCTTCAATGTTTGGGAAATTTCCTTTAACTCTTCTACTTCCACCATATACTCCTTTCCGTTCACCTTTACTCTATATTTCTTGACCATTTTTTAACCCCTTTCCATCCTGTTTTTCTCCAATATACCCAGCCACGTTCATCAAGTCTTTTGATTTTTCTAATTTTAAAGCTCTTTCCACCTATAAATGAAGATATAGCTCCCATAATAGCTGCGACAATTTCATCATCCTCTTCAACTTCTACTTCGGTACTTTCAAAAACCTTCTTTTCTTTTTTCAAAATAGAAGAGAAAAGCTCAAAAGATTTGAATATTACAAGCAATATAACAAAGACACTAAAAACCATGAAAAGGCCTACAACCGTTATGTCCCATACGCTGTATTCCATCACTTCACCTCACAATGGTATATTTCCATGTTTTTTCTTCGGTCTTGCTTCAACTTTGGTTGAAGATATATCAAGCACCTTAGCAATCCATTCTCTGGTTTTTATTGGATCTATAACCTCATCTACGTAGCCCCTAGCTGCTGCCATATATGGATTTGCAAATTTCTCTTTATACTCTTCTATATACTTCTTTCTTGCTTCCTCTGGATTCTCTGCAGCCTTTATCTGCTTTCTAAAGACTATATTAACAGCACCCTCTGGTCCCATAACTGCTATCTCCGCAGATGGCCATGCAGCAACAAAGTCAGCTCCAAGATGTTTACTTCCCATAGCTATATATGCCCCACCATAGGCCTTCCTAAGGATTATAGTTACCTTAGGTGAAGTAGCTTCACTGTAGGCATAGAGTATCTTAGCACCATGTCTTATGATTCCACCGTGCTCTTGAGCAACACCCGGCAAAAAGCCCGGGGTATCAACAAAAGTCACTATTGGTATATTGAAAGCATCTAGAAATCTTATGAATCTTGCTGCTTTATCAGATGAATCTATATCCATTGAACCTGCCAAATACGCAGGTTGATTGGCAACTATTCCGACGGTTCTTCCACTTATCCTCGCAAAACCAATCACCATACTTTTTCCGAAATGTTCATGGACTTCAAAGAACGTCCCTTCATCAACCACAAGATTTATAACGTCCTTAACATTATAACCTCTCTTGGGATCAGTTGGAACAATGTCGTAAACGCTTTCTGGCATGGAGAGGTCATAATCTCCTTCAACAATTGGTGGCTCTTCCATATTGTTTTGAGGAATGTAAGATATCAGCTTCCTCACAAGAAGCATAGCATTTTCATCGTCGGCGGCTATGAAGTGTGCGTTACCGCTCTTTGTATTATGTATAAAGGCTCCTCCTAAACTTTCGAAGTCTACATCTTCACCGGTAACTGCCTTAATAACTTGAGGACCAGTTATAAACATGTAGGACTTCTTATCTACCATAACAATAAAATCCGTTATAGCTGGAGAATACACAGCACCTCCAGCACACGGCCCTGCTATAACGCTTATCTGTGGAATAACACCAGAAGCAAGGGTATTCCTTCTGAATATTTCCCCATATCCGAATAATGAGTCAACTCCTTCTTGTATCCTTGCACCACCTGAATCGTTTATGCCAATAAATGGCATACCCATCTTCATTGCAACATCCATTACTTTTGCTATCTTCTTTGCATGCATTTCACCTAAAGAGCCGCCCATTACAGTAAAGTCCTGAGCATATACCGCAACAGGTCTTCCATCTATTTCACCGATACCAGTTACAACTCCATCTGCAGGAAGTTCTGCTTTATCAAGCCCAAAGAATGTGTTTCTGTGTTTTACAAACTTATCAAGCTCTACAAAAGTTCCTTGATCTAAAAGTATCTCAAGCCTCTCTCTTGCTGTCAACTTTCCTTTCTCGTGCTGCTTTTGTATCTTATCTTCTCCCCCACCTAGTTTTATCTTCTCCTCCATCTCTTTGAGCTTTTTAACAAGATTCCGCATATCCATCACTCTTCTCCTCCTTCTACAAGTTCTATCAAAAGTCCTCCCGTTGTCTTAGGATGTAAAAAAACTACTTTTGTTCCGTGCGCCCCCTTCTGTGGCTGATCTGAGAGAGGTTTTATACCAAGTTCCTTGGCTTTTTTTATATATTCCTCAATATTTTCAACCTTCAGTGCGATATGGTGAAAACCTTCTCCTCTTTTCTCAAGGAAGGAATGAATTTCGCTATTTTCAGATATCTCTTCTAAAAGTTCAAAACGGCTTTCACCAATTTTTACGAAGTGCACCCTTAACCCTCTTTCCGGAAGTTCTTCTGTATAATAAACATCAAGTCCTAAAAGATCTCTATAAAGTTTAAGCCTCTCTTCCGCACTTTTCACAGCGATCCCGATATGATCTATCTTCAATGTCTTCAAAAAAGACCACCCCCTTGTGGCCAATTATACAAAAAATGCTGTCAAAATAATATAATTTTTCAAAAAAGCTGGAGTGATTAAAATGAAAAGAAATTTTGCTCTTACTATTCTTTTGATACCAATTTTGCTGCTCAGCATCAATGTTAAAATATATCATGTAGGTGAATTCTCCTTAAGGATCAAAAAAACGGTCAAGGGAATATTCATCATAGATTCCTTAAAAGGATCCATTTATTTCCTTCATGAAGAAAATGAAGGGGTAATACGTGGATTTTTATTTCCCCTTTGGGTTGATACGCTAGGTAATTATCTGTATGTTACAGATGTGAAAAGAGGATATGTATATAAAATTGATCTTTTTTCTTTCAATATGGTCAGCAAAGTCTATGTGAAAAGACCTGAGATGATTAAAATTTACAAAGGTAGAATCTATGTATCGTCAAATAATGAAGTCTACGAATTGGATAAAGACTTGAGAATATTAAGAAAATGGAAATTCTGCGCAAAATCCGTTTATTTTTATTTTTATGAAGATTTTCTTTTGCACATGAACTATTGGAAAAGCAAAGATTGCCCCGATGTTACCATAATTGATTTAAAAAGCGGCAAAGTTGTTAAGAACCTATATTTAGGGTTTGAAAGACCTTTTAGATTTTTGTCAATGTATGACAAATGGGTATTCCTCGACTATAAAACAGGCGATATTGCTTTTGTAAGAAATTTTCACATTATAAAGAGGATCAATCTTCCTGCCTATTCATATGACATTGTTTACTATGAAAGCAAGATTGTAGTTAGTAACCTGTTTGAAAAATCCTTATACATAGTGGATCCAATTTTATATAGGATATCTAAAGTACAGCTAAACTGTCAAGTTGGGGATTTGGAAGTATTCAACGATCATTTATTTCTTTCCTGTATATTTGATAACTATGTTTGTAGTATGAAAAATTGGAAGTTAGAATGGAAAATATCGTGTGAATATCCTGTCATGATGGCAAAGGATGATAAAGGAATCTATCTGCTATGTGCCGATGAAGGAAAAGTGAAATTTATCAATATGGGTGGTAAAATTAAGGGAAAGGAGGGATCGTAAGATGGATATCGTTGAAAGGGTAATAAGGAGTTTGATAAAAGAGGGGAAACTCAGCAGAGCTAGGACCCTTCTTTCTATTTTTATCGAAGATTACCCTCATTTGGTGTTGGAACTTGAAATCGCCGCAGGAAATTATGAATTAGCACTTGAGATATACGAAAAGCTTTCAGATGAGCTTAAAATGGAGTACAGAAGTACAATGGAAGATGTCAAAAAAGCTGTTGAAACTCGGGGCTATAAAGGAGATTTTAAAGATGCGCTAGCAGAATATGCCAAGGGTAACTACCAAGGCACAATAGCCCTTCTTGAAGGTATAACAAAAGATTATCCAGAGCTTGTTGAAGCGATAGCGTTGAAGTACGAAACCTATATAAAAAGGGGAGATACATCTAAAGCTAAAGAGATAGAAGAAATCCTCAAAAGATTCGACGCTTCTCACCCCGCATTGATTGAAGGTAAGTCTCCAAAATCTTCGGCTAAGAATCTTTCTCTTTGGGCGGTACTGGTTTCGATAGTAGTGTTAATCATTATGATGGGTGTGTTGATTTTCAAAATGCAAAACCTGATTGACATAAAAGCTGCGATAGCTTCTGAGGTTAAGTCCGAGGTGAAGAGGGAATTATCCCTACAGACTTCTGCTTTGTACAACAGGATTGAAACTGTAAAAAAGGATTTAGAAGTAAGATTAGAAGAAAATATTGATAAAATAGACAAGGTATATGAAAAATTGAGTTTGCTTGAAAAACTTCAAAAAGATTTAAGAAACTCTGTTGAAACAGGCCTTAGTAACCTGGGCGAAAGAGAAGAAGTGAAAGTTCCGAATATGGATATGGTGATTTCTAAAGTAGATAGAGTTTTGAAAAACATGGATTTAACGTTAAGGGGGCTCGATTCGCTGGAGAAAAAGGTTTTAACTGTTCAAGGCTCCATAACAGAACTTTATTCTTATGTAGAAAACCATCCAAAAGGTTCTCCTTCCTTGAGAAACGTGTTGGTTCCTGGAGAGATGGTCTACAAGCCTTCATCTGAACTTGATAGAGCAAAGATATACTGGCTGGCAGGATATATAATGTATCTAAGATATCAGTATGATGATGCTATAGATCTTTTCAAAAAATCCTTGGACATAATTGAAGTTCTGTATCCACGTGTGTATTTCCATGATGACTGTGTTTATTATTTGGGATTATCTTATTACATGAAGATGAATTATAACTTGGCTAAAAAGTACTTTGAAATTCTCAAAAGGGAATTTCCGAAAAGTCAATACATAGACGATGCAGAATTTTTCATGAAGGGTATTCCAGGAGGTGAATGAGTTGTTGGAGGATTTCATGGGATACAAAAAGGATCAGATAAAGGATTTTGCGGAAGAAATAAAAGAAAAAGACAAAGATATAAAGGCTTTTATAACGATTGTGGATGATCCTGAGGTTCCAGAATCTGGCGAGTACAAAGGAGTTCCAATTGCCATCAAAGACAACATAATTACTGAGGGAATAAAAACTACCTGTGCATCAAAAATATTGGAAAACTACATACCACCTTTTGATGCGACAGTTGTTAAGAAACTCAAAGAAGCTGGTTTTGTAATAATAGGTAAAACGAATCTTGATGAGTTTGCAATGGGTTCAAGTACAGAAAGATCTGCTTTTTTCCCAACAAGAAATCCCATTGATCTTGAAAGAATTCCCGGAGGGAGCAGTGGAGGTTCGGCTGCGGCTGTGGCGGCTGACATGGTGCCTGTGGCTCTTGGTAGTGATACAGGAGGCTCTATAAGGCAACCGTCAGCTTTTACAGGAATTTATGGTTTTAAACCAACATACGGTCTTGTATCAAGATATGGTCTTGTAGCCTTTGCATCATCTTTGGATCAGATTGGCCCAATGGCAAAGACTGTTGATGATATTGCTAAAGTCATGAGTGTTATAGCTGGCAAAGACGAAATGGATTCAACAACAGTCGATGTTAATATAGACTTTCTTAAGGATTTGAATAAAGGAATAAAAGGAATGAAAATAGGGGCTATAAAAACTGTATTTGATGAACAGGGGCTACACGAAGATGTTGCGAATGCGTTTGAAGAGTTTGTTAAAGTTATAGAGGAACTTGGAGCGGAGGTTGAGTGGGTTGATGTTCCGAGCATAAAGTACTCTGTTGCTGTTTATTACATTATAGCTCCATCTGAGGTTAGCTCTAACCTTTCGCGGTTTGATGGAGTAAGATACGGATTAAGAATAAAAGGAGAGAATATAAAAGAAATGTACATGAAAACGAGAAATGCGGGATTTGGCGAAGAGGTCAAAAGAAGGATACTTCTTGGAACCTTCACTTTAAGTGCTACATATTACGAAGCTTACTTTAGCAAAGCACAAAAGGTTAGAAGAAAAATAAGTGATGAGCTTTATAATAGTCTAAAAGAGTTTGACGCTCTTATACTTCCAACAGTTCCAACCCCAGCACCAAAAATCGGAGAGATAAAAGATCCACTTACATACTATTTGATGGATATATTCACGATCCCTGCGAATCTTGCAGGACTTCCAGCAATAAATGTTCCATTTGGGAAAAGCGGCAATCTTCCGTTGGGAATGCAAATAATGGGAAGGCGGTTTGAAGATGCCAAGGTTTTGAGAATAGCTAAAGCAATTCAGGAATCAACCACGAAAAATAAAGATGGAAAAACTCATGGGTGTTATAGGGAAATCAAGTCGTAGTGATTGAAATACTAAAACCTGCTAAAAAAACAATAGCTCATTCGGGAGCAGAAGAGGGGCTTCAGCAAACCATATGCTCAGTAGCGAAGAATATCTACATAGTGATAAAGGAGTGAGTATGTGAAATCTTTTGACAAAGCATTCAAAAAACTCTTTGAGGACACATTCATCTTATACGAATTCATCAAAATGTTCCTGCCCGCTCTTGTCGACGAATACGGCGTAACTCAAGAGTCAATCGAGATACAAAACACAGAGTTTCTCTCAGCTGACCTTAAAACAAAACTTGCTGATGTATTAGCCTATGTTAAAACAGAAAAAACAGAGAAGTTCATCTACATCCTAATAGAGCATCAATCATACAAAGACCAAAACATGGCATTTAGAATGTATGACTACACAGCAAAGATATGGTCAAAATACATAAAAGACAACTACCCACGCTCAAGGAGGAAAGACTTCAAATACCCGCAGGTGATACCGATAGTCTTCTACACAGGAGAAGGAAGATGGACACCAGCGAAGAACATAAGTGATAAAGTAGACTATGCAAAAGGCTTTGAAAAGTACACGCCAAAATATGAATACTTTGTGGTGGAGTTATCCCAGCTTGATAAAGACTGGCTGCTTAAAGTAAAGACGATCTTGTCAAAACTTCTTTATGTGGTAAAAGTAGAGGATATAGAGGAAATATTCAAAGAGCTAAAGGCAGAGGTAGATGAGCTTGATAAGGATAAAAAGAGAAATTCTACAGCTATTTAAAGAGCCTGCTGATAGGAAGTGGCTTAAGCGCAAAAGAAGCGACAGAAACGGTTCAAGAGCTTGAAGGGGAAAAGGAGGTGGGAGGAATGTTATCGAGGCTTTTAGGATCAATACTCGAAGAGGGAAAGCTTGAAGCGAAAAGGCAGGATATATACGAAATCCTCGAAGCTCGATTTTGCGATGTTCCGGAGGATATAAAGGAAGCTGTTGAGAAAATAACTGACCTTAAAAAGCTCAGTGAGCTGCACAAAAAGAGTGTTTTTGTTAAGGATTTTGGTGAGTTTAGAGAATGTCTATAGTGAATAAGGTGATTTATCAAAATAGTCCACCCCTGATAAAATGAAGAAAGGCATAAAGTGGTAACGAACAC
>JAMOOR010000124.1 GCA_027065235.1 Thermotogaceae bacterium
CGGAGAACTTCTCTTTTATCTTCGTTAATATCTAACTCAATATATTCACTGGCAAGATTTCTAAGTTCTATCTTCAAGTGTTTCAAAGCACTTTGCCAGTTGATATCCTTAACTGCCTTAAATGACAAAAATATCACTGGAAACTGGTGAAAATATTCTTTAATAATGGCTTTTTCTTCCCAAATTTTAAGACCTTCAAATAAATTCTCCCTGCTTCTTAGAGAAAAGAAGTGCTTTAGCATGTTCAAGTTAAGGGTCTTTCCAAACCTTCTTGGTCTTGTTATCAATTTAACCTTCCCCGGAAGATCAATGATGTCTTTTATAAAAAGAGATTTGTCTACATAGTAATAGTTTTTCTTTATCATATCCGGAAATTCGCTGACGCCAATAGGAAGTTTCTTCATCGCGATCACCTCATGGTTGATTATAGCAGATGAGAAATTAAAAGGCTTGAATTTCAGAATATAGAAAAAGGGAGGCAATAGTGCCTCCCTTCAAACTTTGTTGTCCATTTATCGCTTCACCACGGGAACGCCCAACGGCCTCCCCAGCCCCATCCTCTTCTCCATCTCCATCCATATCCACGACCCCAACCTCTGCCGAATCCGAATGGAAGGACGCTGAAGAAAGGTCTTGTCCAGCCATAACCATATCCGTATCTCCATGGTGTGTAAGGTGCGTAGTATGGAGCTGCATATCCATAACCATAGTAATACCTACATGGTCCAAGCCCTCTTCCTCCTACACCAGGACCAAGTCCGAGTGGGCCAGTGCCATCGCCGAGTGGCATAATTCTCACCTCCCAAGCTCTTTTTCTATTTCTCTCAATCTCTCTTCAACAAACCTAAGCTCGTCCTCAAGGTATGTTTTGTAATCAAGCAAAAACTCCCTTTCATCCTCTAAAGTGTATGCTGGAGGATAATATGGTGCATACGGTGTAGGATACCATGGTGCTCCCCAAAACGGTGGTGTTGGTGGCATCATCCACCATGGTGCACCATAGTAACCATAAGGATTGTATCCGTACGGATTATAATAGTTTCCATAATTTCTGCTATTTTGATCATCTGGTGGAACTGGTGGCCTTTCATCAACTGGCATAATCCTCACCTCCCAATCATATCTTGAAGTTGTCTTATTCTATCCTCAACTGCTCGAAGCTGCTCTTCAAGATAAGCTTTGTAGTCTAAAAGCATTTGCAATTCCTCTTCAGGGGTTGATGGAGGTGCGTATGGTCCAGGTGCTCCAGCAAAACCTGGGCCAAAACCAAAACCTCTGCCATATCCACCACCGTAACCCATTCTTCCTCTACCGAATCCAAAACCTCTACCATATCCACCACCTTGCCCGTATCCACCACCGTAACCTCTGCCTCTACCTTTACCGTATCCACCACCTTGTCCGAATCCTCTACCTTGTCCTCTTCCATTTCCCCACATCTTTTCCACCTCCGATAATAATATATACAATTTGTATATATATGTCAAGGCTTAGAATGTGGAGTGCCCTAACTATACTGGTCAATATCTTTCCGTATAGCTGGGGGCTTTCAAATAGTGATTCTTGACATAGTTTGGGAAGCTGATATAATTCTCAACTGCGTGGGGGCGTAGCTCAGCTTGGGAGAGCGCTACCATGGCACGGTAGAGGTCGTGGGTTCAAGTCCCATCGCCTCCACCATTGCATAAAGGTCTTTGATGTGGTACAATAAATTTTGTGGAGCCCCTGTAGTTCAACGGATAGAACGGCGGATTCCTAATCCGCAGATGGAGGTTCGATTCCTCCCAGGGGCACCACGAAGAGCAGGTGGGCCGTTAGCTCAACTGGTAGAGCACCTGATTCTTAATCAGGGGGCTGCAGGTTCGAGTCCTGCACGGCCCACCATTTTTGTTTGAGTTTGATAAAAAAAGTAAGAGGAGACCGCCCGGTTTCCCACCTTCCGCCGAAGAGGTAGGAAGGTTAATATAAAGCGAATATAGTGCTTTGGCCAGTTTTTCTGGCGCTTTTGGTTTAAAATAGCGGGCGGTTGCCCGCTTTTCGCTTTATAATTTAAAAGGAGGAGGGGATAAGTATCGCTGAAAAAGCAGATCTTCCAAGAAATGAGCAAATAAGGGTTCAAAAAGTCAGGGTAGTGGACGAGAATGGGAAACAAATAGGAGTTTTTCCAACGAAGAAGGCTATAGATATGGCGAAAAAGAAAGGTCTTGATCTTGTATTGGTAGCACCTAACGCCAATCCACCCGTTGCAAGGATAATGGATTATGGAAAGTTCAAGTACGAGCAGCAAAAAAAACAAAGAGAAGCGAAGAAAAAACAAAAAAAGCAGCAACAGGTGAAGCAGATGAAGTTCAGGGTTAAGATAGATGAGCATGATTATCAAACGAAGCTAAAGCACATAAGAAGGTTCCTTGAAGATGGTGCAAGGGTCAGGGTGGCCATCATGTTTATAGGAAGAGAAATAGTCTTTACCGACAAGGGTAAGGAGATTTTGGAGAGGGTTGCTCAAGATACGGCCGATATAGCCGAGGTTGAAGCTGCTCCGAAACTTGAGGGAAGAGATATGTGGATGACTTTAAAGCCAAAAAAGAAGAAGGGGGAATGAGTATGGGCAAGAAGAAGATGAAGACCAATAGAAGTGCAGCCAAGAGATTCAGAGTCACGAGAAAAGGAAAAGTCATGAGGGAACACGCTTACGCATGGCATAAAACGGGTAAGAAGAGAAGAAGCGTATTGAGAAGGCTCAAAAGAAAGGGACAGGTTTCCGCAGCTGAGAAAAACAGAGTACTGAAGCTTCTTGGAATGAAATAATAAAGGGAGGTAGATGGAGATGAGAGTAAAAAGAGCAGTCCACGCAAAGAAGAAGAGAAAAAAGGTATTGAAAGCAGCCAAAGGTTACAGAGGAGCCAATTCAAGAAGATATAAGCTTGCAAAGCAGATGTATATAAGAAGTGGGCAATTTGCTTTTGCTGAAAGAAAGAAAAAGAAAAGAAACATGAGAAAGCTTTGGATAATTAGGATAAACGCCGCTGCAAGAATGGAGGGACTCAAATACAACGAACTTATTCATGGACTTAAATTGGCAGGAGTTCAGATAAACAGAAAAATGCTTGCAGATCTTGCAGTAAACGATTTTGATGCATTCAAGAAGTATGTTGAAATTGCAAAGGATGCTTTGGCAGCCAAGGAGGCATAAGAAGGAGGCGACCAAGAATGCCAGAATTCAACGCTAAAGGACCGGACGATCCAAAAAAGAAGGAACTTGAGGAAAGAAGACAACGCTTTTTAGAGGCACAGAAAAGAAAGCAAAGATTGAAGGAAAAGATGGAAAATGTAAAGTATAAAATAACTGTCATGAGTGGTAAAGGTGGTGTTGGAAAGAGCACCGTTTCTGTGAATTTGGCAGTTGCATTGGCGGAAGAAGGATTCAACGTAGGGCTTCTGGATCTTGATCTTCATGGCCCAAATGTGGTAAGAATGCTCGGTTTAAACGATAAATTGAGCGTAGATAGCGGAGAAATACTTCCTGCATATTACGGTACAAACCTAAAAGTTATATCCATGGCTTTCCTCCTTGAAGAGGGTGCTCCCGTTATATGGAGGGGACCCCTTAAAACTACTGCCATAGAGCAATTCTTGGCAGACGTAAGATGGGGAGAACTTGATTTTCTTGTTGTTGATCTTCCCCCGGGAACAGGTGACGAAGCTCTGACTTTGTATCAGTCGACATCGATCGATGGAGCGGTTCTTGTTACAACCCCTCAGGTTGTTGCCCTTGACGATGTCAGAAGGGCGGCGAAGTTCGTTTTAGATATGAGAGATGCTCCTATGAGTGCTAGCAAAAATGTAAAGATACTTGGTGTGATTGAAAACATGGCCTATCTCAGATGTCCGAATGGCGATATAGTTTACATCTTTGGAAAAGGTGGGGGAGAGAGGCTTGCTCAGGAACTTGAAGTTCCCCTTCTTGCAAAAATTCCTATGGATCCAAAGGCCATGGAGATGATGGATAAAGGTATGCCTCCTGTATCCTTCTATAGGAGCACCGAGTTTGAACAGGCCTTTAGAAAGCTTGTTGGAAAGATCTTAGAAGAGCTTAAAGGGGAGAGTTAACATGTATAGAAGTCACACTTGCGGGGAGCTCACCGCAAAGGATGTTGGAAAGAAGGTTATTTTATCTGGCTGGGTGGATAGAATCAGAGATCTTGGCGGTATAAAGTTTATAATCTTGAGAGATAGATATGGAAAAACGCAAATAGTTGTAACACCGGATTCAAAGGCGTATAAAACGGCAGAAAAGCTCAACAGAGAAGATGTTGTAAAAATTAAGGGTAGAGTCGAAAAGCGACCACGAGATACAATTAACCCCAATATGAAAACGGGAGAAATAGAGGTCTTTGTCGATGAGATGGAAGTTCTTTCTGAAGCAAAGCTTCCTCCCTTTTATCCTGGAGACAATGTAAGAGAAGAAGTGCGGCTAAAGTACAGATACCTTGATATAAGAGGTGGCAGGGTATTAAGAAATCTTGAGGTAAGGCATAAAGTAACTCAGGTTGTCAGAAAGTACCTTGATTCCCATAACTTCATTGAGGTGGAAACTCCTTATCTCACAAAGAGCACTCCAGAAGGAGCAAGAGATTTTCTTGTTCCTTCAAGGCTTAAACCTGGCACTTTCTACGCTCTTCCGCAATCCCCACAGCTTTTCAAGCAAATTTTAATGGTTTCTGGTATCGATAGATATTACCAGCTTGCAAGATGCTTCAGGGATGAAGATTTGAGAGCCGATAGACAACCCGAATTCACCCAGATAGATATAGAGATGTCCTTTGTTGAGAGAGAAGATGTAATAAATTTAGTTGAAGGTATGATAGAGCAAGTTTTTAAAGAGGTTCTTGGTGTTGAATTGCCTGAGAAATTTGACAGATTGAGCTACGAAGAGGCTATGGGAAAGTACGGATCCGATAAACCTGACAGAAGATTCGGTATGGAGCTTTACGATCTAACGAACCATTTCAAGGGAACGAATTTCAAGATAGCCAAGAGCGTTATAGATGAAGGAGGATATGCAAAAGGTTTTGTTATAGAAAACTTTGCTGATAAGATGAGCAGAAGACTTGGCGATGAATTTTCAGCTTATATCAGGGATCTTGGACTTGGCGGAGTTGTTTGGTTCTCTATCAAAGGTGGAGAAATAAATTCCCCAACTAAAAAACATTTGCAAAAGGAATATGAAGCGATAAAAGAAGCTTTGAATGCGAAAGATGGAGATGTTGTTATAATATCTTTTCATAAAGATTGGGAAGTTCTAAGCGAAGCTTTGGGAGCTTTGAGGCTTAAGATAGGGAAGGAATACTTCAAAAACAGAATGAAAGGGTTCGATGTCTTGTGGGTTGTAGATTTCCCCTTCCTTGAATGGGATGATGAGGAAGATCGGTGGGTTGCAAGGCACCATCCGTTCACAATGCCGGTTCTGGAAGATCTTGAAAAACACAAAGATGATCCTGGTAAGATAAAAGCCCTTGCTTACGATATAATAATAAATGGCTACGAAGTTGGTGGGGGCAGTATAAGAATTCATAACAGAGAAATCCAAGAAAAGGTCTTTGAATTAATTGGTTTAACTAAGGAAGAAGCTTTAGAGAAATTTGGTTTTTTGCTTGAGGCTTTTGAATATGGGGCTCCACCACACGGAGGAATCGCTCTTGGACTTGACCGTTTAGTTGCTATAATAACAGGTGAGGAATCTATTAGAGAAGTTATTGCATTCCCGAAAACGGCATCGGGTGTTTGTTCTCTTACAGGTGCTCCTTCAAAGGTTGAAAAAAGGCAACTTGAGGAGCTTCACATAAAATTGGAGGTGGGAGAATGACGGATCTTAATATGGAATTTAAAGACATGGGAGGCAAGCTTGTTGTTGTAGTCACAGGTGATATAGATGCTTACCACTCCGCTGATTTCAAGAAAGCGGTTAAGGAAAAAATAGCATCTTACTCTGGATCTACCATAGTTCTTGATCTTTCCAATGTTTCTTATATAGATAGTGCAGGACTTGGAAGTTTGGTGGCAATACTCAAAGATGCAAGAAATGTTGGCAAGAGCTTTGTTCTTTCTTCATTAAAACCAAATGTTAAAAGAATTTTTGAAATGACAAGACTTGATAAAGTCTTTAAGATAGTGGATACGCCGGAGGAGGCATGATATGGAGAAGTTCCATATAGCTATAGATGGACCTGCCGGATCTGGGAAAACAACCGTAGCAAAGCTTGTTGCGGAAAGGCTTGGTTTTGGCTATTTGGA
This sequence comes from Thermotogaceae bacterium, assembly GCA_027065235.1. GTDB lineage: Bacteria > Thermotogota > Thermotogae > Thermotogales > Thermotogaceae > JAGHBG01. The sequence continues at coordinate 6,295 of JAMOOR010000124.1, forward strand.
TACGGGAGCGATGTACAGGGCGGTTGCCCTGTTTCTTCATGAAAAGGGAATAAAAGAGAATGAGGATGGAAAGATAGATGAGGTCCTTAAAAAAGTGTCTTTCGATTATAAGGATGGGAGACTCTATCTTAATGGGAAAATTGTAGGGGATGAAATCAGAAGTGCAGAAGCTGCTGTTTTAGCTTCGAAATACGCTGCAAATCCTGTTGTTAGGAAACATCTTTCAAGACTTCAGAGAGAGATAGCAGATGATAGGAAGATGGTGGTTGAAGGAAGGGATATAGGAACTGTGGTTCTTCCCGAGGCTGATCTCAAGGTGTTTCTTACAGCTTCTGTTGAAGAAAGAGCAAGAAGGCGTTGGAAGGAGCTTAAAGAAAAAGGAGATAATGTATCTTACGATGAGGTTTTAAAACAGGTGAAAGAAAGGGATGAGAGGGATAGTAAAAGGAAGGTTGCTCCTTTGAAACCTGCAGAAAACGCCGTTGTTATCGATACCACAGGTATTAGTCCAGATGAAGTTGCAAACAAGATTGTTAAAATAGCCGTGGAGAGAATGAGAGAATGAAAGTAAAAAAGGCTAAGGATTTCGGTTTTTGCTTTGGTGTTGAAAGGGCTGTGAACGAGATACTGAAAATTTTGGATAGTGGCAAAGTAGTTGTAACTGATGGTGATATAGTTCATAACAGCAGGGTAATGAATTTTCTTATAGAAAAAGGGCTTGTGATTAATAAGAATTTTGATGATATAGAGGGAGAAGTTTTTGCAATAAGGGCACATGGAGTGGCGCTGGAGAAGTTTAGGAAGATAAAGGAGAAATTTAGAAATATAGCTGATCTAACATGCCCAATAGTTAAATCTTTATTTGAAGAGGCAAAAGAATGCGAGGATATGGGGTATACTGTTGTTGTTTTTGGAAAAGATGGACATGCTGAGATGGAGGCTTTGAAGGGTCATGTGAAAAAACCTGTTATAATAAGAGAACCGATAAAGCTGGACGATACAAGACCTGTGTGTGTTCTTTCCCAGACGACATCTTCCTGGATAGAATATAAGGAATTCATAGCGAAATTGATTTTTATGAATTTTTCAATAAAGGAATTCAAGATTCTGAATACCGTATGTCCAGTTACTGTGGAGAGAGAGTATGAAACGGAGAAATTATCAAAGGAATGTGATTTAATAGTCGTTGTGGGGGGTAAACACAGCGCCAACACCGGAAAGCTTTACAGAATTGCTGAAAAGAATGCAAGCGTTATATGGGTGGAAGATCCAAATGAATTAAGGCGTTACTCTATAGATAATCTTGGTTGTGTTGGTATTGTTAGTGGTACTTCAACTCCAAAAGAAGATGTTGAAAAGGTCTATGAAATATTGAGTAGGAGGGATTAAGATGGAAGGAAGACATGAAGAGATAAGCATGGAAGAAGTTTTAAAGTCAGTTGAAATGGGTGGGGATTCCGTTGGTAGTGTGGTTAAGGGTATTGTTGTTGAAAAAGTTGAAGATGGAATCCTTGTGAATTATGGGGGGAAGTTTGAAGGTTACGTTTCATCAGGAGAATTAGTTAAGTCCCTTGATGATTATGAAAAGGGGAATGAATTGGAGCTTCTTCTTGTAAGGATAGATGAGGATGAGGGAAGAGCTTATCTTTCAGAAAGAAGGCCTCTTTACAGAAAGGTTCTTGATAAGATAAGAGCTATATTTGAAAGCAATGATAAAATCGTTAAGGGAAGGATTGTTGGAGAAGTAAAAGGTGGTTATAGGGTATTGGTTGATGGGGTGGTTGAAGCTTTCTTGCCAGGTTCGCAATCGGCGATAAGAAGAGGGGAAAACCTTCCAAAAGAAGAGCTCGAATTCGAGATAATAACTTTTGACACGAGTAGAAGAAGACCAAACATAGTTTTATCAAGAAGGAAGCTTCTTGACAAGAAGAAAGAAGAGTTTTTCAAAAAATTCAAAGAGGGAGATATCGTTACGGGTGAAGTTTCTTCGATTCAGAATGCGGGAGTCCTTGTAAAGCTTGAAAATGGCGTGGTTGGATTCCTTCCAAGAAGCGAAGTTAGTTATTCTAGAGTTTATTCTCTTAATGATATGTTCGAAAAAGATCAAAAGGTACAACTTAAGATAATAAAGATGGAACCAGAAAGAAAAAGAGTAGTTCTCTCGCTCAAAGCTTTGATGCCAGATCCGTTTAAGGAGTATATTAAGTCTCACAATATAGGAGATGTCGTTAATGGCGAGGTACTCAGGATAAGGAACGATGGATTCACGATGAAGCTATCAGAGGATGTTATAGGTTTTGTCCCGATTGAAGAAATATTCTGGGGAAGAAAAGGAAGAATAAGAGATGTTGTTAGCAGGGGTGAACAAGTAGAAGCTGAGATTGTGGAAATAGATGAGAATAAAAGGAGAATTATTTTAAGCTTTAAAAAAGCTAAGGGAGATCCATGGGACAAGATTGAAGAGAAGTATCCTGAAGGTTCTGTCCATGATGGAAGAGTAGTTAAGGTTCTTCAGACAGGTGTTATAGTTGAACTTGAAGATGGGGTTGCTGGTTTTGTTCCGTTATCTGAACTTTCCTGGAAGTACTTTGAAAAACCAGAAGAAGTTGTGAGGAGAGGAAAAAGGGTAAAGGTCAAGGTTCTTTCAACGGATAAAGAAAACAAAAGAATGAGGCTTTCCATAAAGCAAGCCGAAGAGAATCCATGGGAAAGGGTAGCTATGGAGCTTGATAAAGGAAGCGTGGTTAAAGGAAAGGTGAAAAAGGTAATAAATTCTGGATACATAGTTAGAGTCGATGATTATAATGTAGACGCCTACCTTCCTTCCAGCCATGTTGATGGAGAACTCAAAGAAAACGATGAAGTTGAAGCTGTTGTTCTTAGAATTCTTGATGATAGAAGGATGGGTAAAAAGATGATCTTAAGCATCAAGGATCTTGAAGAGATGAAAGCACTTATGGAATACAAAAAGCAGGTTGAAGGGCAAGAGCCTGCAAAGAGTCTTGGGGAGCTTTTGAAAAAGGAGGAAGGTAATGGCTGAGGTTGTAATAATAGGAAAACCTAATGTAGGGAAATCAACACTTTTTAACAGGCTTATAAGAAAGAGAAAATCAATAGTTGACGATATCCCTGGGGTGACCAGGGATATCGTTCGTGATGTGGTTAAAACGGATAGTGGCTGTTTCAACCTCGTGGACACTGGAGGAGTATTTGAAAAACCTGAAGGAAAAATTGAAGAAGTTGTAAAAGAAAAAGTTTTGTCTACACTTGAGAATGCAGACCTTATTCTTTTTGTTGTTGATGGAAGGAAGGAACCAACAAGTGAGGATTTCCATATAGCAGAAATCATGAGGAAGTTTAAAGACAAAGTTCTATTGGTTGCTGCAAAGGTTGAAAATGATAAAGTTTATCAGCAAGTTCTTCCTGATATCTACACTTTGGGGTTTGGAGAGCCTATCACAGTATCGGCAGAGGAGAAAAGAAACATTGATGTTTTGCTTGATGCTATCTTGGAGAAATTAGCTCAACTTGGTGCTGATCTTGAAACACAAGAGGAAGAAGAGGAAGACTATATAAAAATTGCTCTTGTCGGAAAGCCAAATGCTGGGAAATCTTCTATTTTCAACGCTATAGTAGGAGAAGAGAGGGCAATTGTTACACCAATTCCGGGAACGACAAGAGATACCATAGATGAATTAGTCGAATTTGAAGGTAGAAAATATCTTTTCATAGATACAGCGGGTTTGAGGAGAAAGTCGAGGATAGAAGAAAAAAGCATAGAAAAATTTGGATCTTACAGGAGCGTTGATGCAATAGAAAGAGCAGATGTTGTGATATTGGTGGTAGATGCAACTGAGGGTATAACCCGTCAAGATCAGAGATTGGCAGGCCTTGCTGAAAGAAGAGGTAAAGCAACTATTGTTGTTTACAACAAATGGGATCTTGTCGAGAACAGAAAAGAAAGAGAGCAAGAATTTATAGACCAGTTCTATGAAAAACTCTACTTTGTTGATTACAGTCCTGTCCTTTTCACATCAGCCGTCAAAGGTTGGGGATTGGATAGGCTATTTACAGTTATTAATGAAGTTTATGAGTCTTACACTACTAAGGTTCCGACAAGCAGGATAAACAGAGCGCTTGAAAAGTATCTTTTAATAGCTCCTCCTCCGTCGAGGAAGGGAAAGAAACTCAGAATATACTTTGGGATGCAAGTTGATATAAAACCTCCGACATTTCTTTTCTTTTCCAACAGGCCAGCTGATATACCAGAATCTTACACAAAGTCTTTAAGAAGGATGATAAGAGAAGAAGTTTATCCTTTTGTTGGATCTCCAGTTTTTATAAAGTACAAAAGGAGCAGGAAGTGAAAGGAATTGTTGCCAATAATCTACGGTCCCACTGGCGTTGGAAAAACAGAAATTTTACTTGATATATGTGAAGAAATAAACTGCCAGGTAATTTCGATGGATTCAAGGCAGATATATAGGTACATGGATATCGGAACGGCAAAGCCAACGAAAGAGGAACAGAAAAGGGTAAAGCATCACATGATAGACATAATTAATCCTGATGAATATTACAACGCTTACATGTATAGAAAGGATGTTTTATCACTGTTGGAAAGACTCGGGAAAGAAAATGTAAAAGTAGTTATCGCCGGTGGAACAGGGCTTTATTTGGACGCTTTGGTTAGAGGAATATTTGAAGGTGTACCCGCAGATGAGAATATAAGAAAAGAGTTAAAGAAACTTCATGAGCAAGAACCTGGTATATTAAGAAAGATGCTTGAGGATATAGACCCAGAAGCTGCCAAAAAGATCCATCCTAATGATCTTAAAAGGACGATTAGGGCTTTGGAAGTTTACATGAAGACTGGGAAAAAGATCAGTGAACTTCAAAAGAGTGCCAAGCCTTCTGGAAAATATGAAATAATCATTCTTTGGAGAGAAAGGAAAGAGCTTTACGAGAGGATAAACAAAAGAGCTGAGAAGATGGTTGAGATGGGACTAATTGAAGAAACAAAGAGGCTTTTAGAGATGGGATATGATGAAAACCTAAATTCTATGAAGACCATTGGCTACAAAGAAACTATAGAATATCTTAAAGGCAAATATGATTTTCCCCATTATTTGCATGTTTTAAAGAGGAACACAAGGCATTTTGCTCGCAGGCAGATAATTTGGTCAAGGAGATACAAGGAAGCTTTCAAGATAAATTTAACGCTTGATAAAAATCCAAGAAAAAGACTGAAGGGAAAAATACTTGAGGCATTTACCAAGGAGTGAGTAGTTTTGTGAAAGATATAGTACTTGGGTTCATAATGGGAATAGCTAATCTTCTTCCCGGAATAAGTGGCGGCACGATAATGTTCATTTCTGGAAGGTATGAAAGCATCATAGATGCTATATGGGATTTGATCAGGCTACGGATAAAAAGGTCGGATTTTTGGTTTCTTGCAAGGATAATCTTAGGAGTTGTAATAGCCTTTCTCGGGCTTTCAAAGCTTATAGATTATTTATTTCATCACTTTCCAACGCAGACAATTTCTTTCTTTGTTGGCCTTATAATAGGTGGCCTTCTTCATATGTATGGCGAGATCAAATTTAACTTCAGGGCTGCCCTTTCAATAGCAGCTGGTGCGGGTGTGATGGTTTTGGTTATGCTTTCAAGCGGCGGAAATCTTTCTCCAAATTATTTCAACCTTTTTATTGGAGGTGTCGTCGCAGGAGCTACGATGGTGCTTCCAGGGATAAGTGGTTCATCTATGTTGGTTCTTTTGGGTCTTTACGATGATGCTATCCATGCAGTATCAAATATGGAAGTGTTAAGATTGATTTTTTTAGGTGTTGGCGCCGCCATAGGAATAGCACTTATTTCGTACCTTATGAGCTTTCTTATGAAAAAATTTAAGAATGAGACAATTTCTTTTTTGTATGGACTTACTGTGGTTGGGCTTATCTTTATAGTAAAAGATGGAGTCAGTATATCCTTCGTACTCATTGGTCTTGGAAGCTACTTTGGTTTGAGCAAGATCATTTCATGAAGGTGAAAGTATGAATGTAGGAGTTTTAAGGGTCGATATCAGACTTTTTGACGTTTCATCCTTGAAGGAGAAAAGAAGCATCGTGAAACATCTTTTAAATTTTATTAGAAAAAAGTATAATGTCTCTGCTTCTGAAATAGGTAAGATGGATTCGACGAGGTTCATGGAAATAGGGATAGCAATGGTGTCAAACAATAAGAATGTTATTCACAACACCTTTGAAAATATCATAGATTACATAGAAATAAACGAAGGACTCGAAATAGAGGAGATGGAAAAGGAAATATGGTGAGAGTTTCAGCGCAGATAATAAATTATTTCGATATTCTCCTAACGGAGAGAAGAAAAAGGCATATATTCGCAGTAAGGGACTTCGCTTTGAAACTTGCAGTTATTCACGGTGCAGACCCGATGAGAGTGGAAATTGCCGCGCTTTCTCATGATCTTTTTAGGGATGTTCCGCCGGATAAACTTTTAAAACTTGCGACGCTTTGGAATTTGGCGATTGATGATGAAGAAAAGATTCATCCTGTTCTTTTACATGGGAAGGTGGCAGCAGAGTTTATAAAGAGAAGATTCGGGATAATGGATAAATCTATACTTCTTGCAATTTC
>JAMOOR010000125.1 GCA_027065235.1 Thermotogaceae bacterium
AATGATGTTTTTAATGTTTGCATTTCTTAGAATTTCCGCAGCTTCCTCGGCATTTGTTCCATCAAGTCTTACGATTACAGGAACGTTTACTTCCACTTTTTCCGTAGCCTGTAAAATACCGTTTGCGATCCTGTCACATCTAACGATACCACCGAAAATGTTTACAAATATTGATTTAACATTAGGGTCGCTTAAAATAATTTCAAAACCTTTTGCAACAGTTTCAGGGTTTGCTCCACCACCAACGTCTAGGAAGTTTGCAGGCTCACCGCCTTCGTGCTTGATAATATCCATTGTAGCCATTGCAAGACCGGCTCCGTTAACCATACATCCGACGTTTCCGTCAAGTTTAATGTAGCTTAATCCGTATTTTTTAGCTTCCACTTCGGTTGGCTCTTCTTCGTCTAAGTCTCTCATTTCAGCAATTTCAGGATGTTTATAAAGTGCGTTGTCGTCAAATCCCATTTTTGCATCAAGTGCAAGGAATTTTCCGTCACCTGTTTTGATTAAAGGATTAATTTCAATCATTTCAGCATCATTATCCATATATACATTATATAAAGCAGATGCAAATTTAATAAACTCTCTTTGCTCATCTTTAGGAAGTCCTAAACCGAATGCAAGTTTTCTGGCATGGAACGGCTGAAATCCGATAGCAGGGTCAATTGCAACTTTTATAATTTTTTCAGGTGTTTTAGCCGCAACTTCCTCAATCTCCATACCACCTTCGGTTGATGCCATCATAACAGGCATTTCAAGCGCCCTGTCTAAAACCATACCAAGATAGAGTTCGTCTTTAATATCCGCACCTTCTTCAATATATACTTTTTTTACAACTTTTCCTTCAGGACCAGTCTGGTGAGTTACAAGTGTCATTCCAAGCATTTCTTCAGCTATTTTTTCCACTTCTTCAAGAGATTTAGCTAACTTAACCCCACCTGCTTTACCTCTACCTCCTGCGTGAATTTGAGCTTTTACAACCCATAGGTTTCCACCAAGCTCCTCAGCAACTCTTCTGGCTTCAGGTCCGCTGAAAGCCACACCACCTCTAGGGGTCGGTACACCGTATTTTCTAAATATCTCTTTTGCTTGATATTCATGAATGTTCATCTATACTCCTTTCAATTGATTAATGTAATTATTTTATTTTTCTTCCCATTCTTTTCTGCCTTGCTCGTATAAATCGTTTCCATAGCAGTCATTAACGACTACAACAGGAAAATCTTCCACTTCTAGTTTTCTTATAGCTTCAGGACCGAGTTCCGGATAAGCAATTACTTCAGCAGATTTAATCCTTTGCGCAAGAAGCGCACCGGCACCTCCGGTCGCACCGAAATATACGGCTTTATATTTTTTACATGCTTCTTTTACAGCGTCATTTCTTTTTCCCTTACCAATCATACCTTTTTGACCGTGTTCAATCAGTATAGGAGAATAACTATCCATCCTGTAACTTGTGGTAGGTCCGGCACTGCCGATAGGATCACCCGGTTTTGGAGGAGTAGGACCGACAAAGTATATTACTGAACCTTTTAAATCAAAAGGCAATTCTTCACCGCTTAAAATCAAATCGACAAGTCTTTTATGTGCAGCATCTCTTGCTGTATATATAGTCCCTGTCAAATATACGATATCTCCCGCTTTTAACTGTTCAACATCTTCATCCGTTAAAGGTGTTTTTAATCTATATTCAGCCATAGTTTCTCCTTAAATAGTTATATGCGAATGTCTGCTGCTGTGACACTGAATATTTACCGCAACCGGAAGTGAAGCTATATGACACATCCTGTTTTCATACGTTTCTATATGTACCGCAAGAACGGTTTGAGTTCCGCCCATACCCATAGCGCCGATTCCGAGTTTGTTAAGTTCCTCTTTAAGTTCTTTTTCAAATTCCGCCATTTCAGGATCAGGATTTTCAGTTCCTATACTTCTGAAAAGCGCATGTTTACTCATAACAGCCGCCATATCAAAGCTTCCCCCTATCCCAACACCTACAACCAACGGAGGACATGGATTAGGACCTGCGTCACTTACAACTTTTTTAACGAATTCTTTGATACCTTCTTTTCCCTGTGCAGGTGCAAGAACCGTAGCGCGTGAAACATTTTCACTTCCACCGCCTTTTGCAGCATACTCAATTTCAATTTTATCTCCCGGGACTAAATCGAAATATATAACCGGAGGTAAATTATATCCCGCCTTGTCTTTAAGATTTGCCCTTGTGAAACAATCACATGTAGAAGCTCTTAAATAACCTTCTTCATATCCTTTTTTAGTCCCTTCATAAATTGCTTCTTTAAGACTCCCTCCTTCTACCTTAACATCTTCTCCGACTTTTACAAAATAAATAGCAAGTCCGGTATCCTGACATAAAGGTTTCCAGTCCCTCTTCGCAATTTCCGCATTTTCCAAGAGCTGTCCCAATACTGCACGTGACACTTCACTTTTTTCTTCTTCAT